>NZ_JBHTMU010000016.1:0-96736 GCF_042679605.1 Litorisediminicola beolgyonensis | reverse complement strand
ATGCGCCCGCGACACAACCTCGTCACTCGGCGCAAACGTCGCGTTCGGATCGTGATGACTCATCTCTGTCTCCTCCTCCAGGTTGCTGGCAAAACGCGATCGTGCAGCGTCCTGTTCCGCCGCCGTTCTAACGAAAAAGGCCGGGGGCAGGCGCCCCCGACCTTTCGGCAATGCCAAGCCGTTTCCCGAGGCTCAGATCGCCAGGTATTCGTGGCGCAGCTCCTCGTTCTCGAGAACCTCCGCCGCCGTGCCGTCATAGACGATGGACCCTGTGTCGAGGATGATCGCGCGGTCGGCGAGCTGCAGCGCGCGCACGGCGTTCTGCTCGACAAGGATCGTCGTCATGCCCTGCTCCTTGATGTGGCGCAGGGTCTTTTCGATCTCGTCGACGATGACCGGGGCGAGCCCCTCGTAGGGTTCGTCGAGCAGGAGCACCTTGATGTCGCGCGCCAGCGCCCGGGCGATGGCCAGCATCTGCTGCTCGCCGCCCGAGAGCGTCACACCCTCCTGTCGGCGACGCTCGCCAAGACGCGGGAAGAGCTCGTAGAGGCGATCGAGCGACCAGCCGATGGGTTCCTGGATCTGCGCGAGCTGCAGGTTTTCCTCGACCGTCAGGCCGGGGATGATGCGGCGATCCTCGGGCACCAGCCCGAGCCCCGCCACCGCCGCCTGATGGCTCGCCATCTTGTGGAGCGGCTGGTGGTCGAGCCAGATCTCGCCCTTCTGGACCTGCGGGCTTCCGAGCCGCGCGATGGAGCGCAGCGTCGTGGTCTTGCCCGCGCCGTTGCGGCCGAGAAGCGCCAGGATCTCCCCTTCGTGCACGTTGAAGGTGATGCCCTGGATGATGTAGCTCTCGCCGTAATAGGCGTGCATGTCCCAGACCGAGAGGTAGGCCGGGGCGGTCTCGGCGTGGTTGGCGTTCTTCGAGAAATCGGGACGGACGTTCATGGGGTCGCTCCTTTACGCCGCTTCGCCGAGATAGGCTTCCTTGACCTTCGGATGGCCCTTGATGTTCTCGGGCGTGTCCTCGACCAGGGGGGTCCCCTGCGCGAGCACCGTGATCCGGTCGGCGAGCGAAAAGACCACATGCATGTCGTGCTCGATGATGCACATGGTGATGTCGCCGCGCGCCTTGATGGTCTTGAGAAGCTCGATCGTGTTGTTGGTGTCGGCGCGGGCCATGCCCGCGGTCGGCTCGTCGAGAAGCAGGAGCTTGGGCTTCTGCACCAGGCACATCGCCATCTCCAGCCGCCGCTTGTCGCCGCGCGAGAGCGAGCCGGAATGGGCGTCGCGCTTGTCGAGCATGTTGACCTCGTCGAGCATGTGCTCGGCCTCGTCCATCAGGCTTTTCTCCGCGCGCACGTTCTCGATGGCGCGCAGCTTGAAGGCGCCGTCGCGGCGGGCGAGAACCGGGATCATCATGTTCTCGATCACCGTGAGATCGGTGAAGATCTCGGGCGTCTGGAACACGCGGGAGATGCCCATCTGGTTGATCTGGTAGGGCTTGCGGCCCAGGACCGAGCGGCCCGCGAAGCTCACCGATCCGGTGTCGGGGATGAGCTTGCCGACGAGGCAGTTCAAGAGCGTCGACTTGCCCGCCCCGTTCGGCCCGATGATCGCGTGCACCGTGTTCTCGGCGACCGACAGGTTCACGTCGCCCAGGGCCTGCAGGCCGCCGAAGCGCTTGTTCACGTCTTTGACTTCGAGGATACCCATGTCTTTCTCCTCACTCGGCCGGGGTCTGCTGCTTTGCGGCATCCGCCTCGGCATCCGAGGCGTTGGCGCCCTTGCGGCGGAACAGGTTGCGGATGCGCTGGCCGCCTTCGACGAGACCGCCGGGCAGGAAGATCACCACCGCCATGAAGAGAAGGCCGAGCGTCAGCGACCAGCCCTTGCCGACGAAGGGATGCACGATGGTGACAAGCAGGTCCTCGATCCCGTCGGGCAGGAAGGCGAACCACTGGTGCAGGACGCCGTCGTTGATCTTCGAGAAGATGTTCTCGCAGTACTTGATGAAGCCCGCGCCGAGGACCGGGCCGATCAGGGTGCCCGCGCCGCCGAGGATGGTCATCAGAACCACCTCGCCCGAGGCGGTCCACTGCATCCGCTCGGCGCCCGCGAGCGGGTCCATGCAGGCCAGGAGGCCACCGGCGAGACCGGCATACATGCCCGAGATCACGAAGGCCGCGAGCGTGTAGGGCCGGGCGTTCAGGCCGGTATAGTTCATCCGTTGCTGGTTCGATTTCACCGCCCGCAGCATCATGCCGAAGGGCGAGCGGAAGATGCGGATCGACAGGTAGAAGGCCACCAGCATGATCAGCGCGCAGAGGTAGTAGCCGACCGAGAACTGGAACTGCCAGGGCCCGAGATTCAGCACCTCGGTCGCGCGCATCTCCATGCCGAAGAGGCTCGTGACCGGGATGCCGCCATCGTCGGCCATCGACTGGCCGAGGATGCGCGGGTCGTTCAGCGACAGCTGCAGGCCGGTCTCGCCATTGGTGATCGGGGTGAGCACCGAATAGGCGAGGGCAAAGGACATCTGCGCGAAGGCCAGCGTCAGGATCGAGAAGTAGATGCCCGAGCGGCGCAGCGAGACGTAGCCGATCACCAGCGCGAAGAGGCCCGAGACGATCACCGACAGGATCAGCGCCGGGAGGACGTTCATCGTCAGGAGCTTGAACATCCACACCGCCGCGTAGGAGCCGACGCCCAGGAACGCGGCATGGCCGAAGGACAGGTAGCCGGTGAGGCCGAAGAGGATGTTGAAGCCGATGGCGAAGATCCCGAAGATCACGAAGCGCTGCATCAGATCCGGGTAGCCGGCATTGAACTGCGCCAGGCTCGACGAGGCCGGGAACGGGTTCAGGATGAACGGCGCGCAGAGCGTCAGGATCGCGACGAGTACCAGGAGCACGGCGTCTTTGCGGTCTAGTCCGAGCATTGTCTTATTCCTCCATCACGCCTTTGCGGCCCATCAGGCCACGCGGGCGCGTCAGCAGCACGACGATGGCGACGACGTAGATGACGATCTGGTTGATGCCCGGGATCAGGCTGATCACCTCGGTCATCGAGGCGAAGCTCTCGAGGATTCCCAAGAGGAAGCCGGCGAGCACGGCGCCCGGAAGGGACCCCATGCCGCCGACGACCACGACCACGAAACTCAGCACCAGGAAATCCATGCCCATGTGGTAGTTGGGAGAGTTGATCGGCGCGTACATCACGCCCGCGAGCCCCGCGACCGCGGCGGCGAGGCCGAACATGATCGTGAAGCGCTTGTCGATATCGATCCCCAGAAGACCCACGGTCTCGCGGTCGGCCATGCCCGCGCGGACCACCATCCCGAAGGTGGTGAACTGCAGGAAGGCGAAGACCGCACCGATGATCAGCGCCGCGAAGGCGAAGTAGACCAGACGCCAGTAGGGGTAGATGATGACGTTCGGGTCGAAGCCCAGAAGGACGCCGAAATCGAACGACCCGCGGAACGCCTCGGGGGCGGGGGTCGGGATCGGATTGGCGCCGTAGAAATACTTGATGATCTCCTGCAGCACGATGGCGAGGCCGAAGGTCACGAGGATCTGGTCGGCATGCGGGCGCTTGTAGAAGTAGCGGATCAGGCCGCGCTCCATCGCGAAGCCCACGGCGATCATGATCGGGATGGCGAAGATGATCGCCAGCGGCACCGACCAGTCGATGATCCCGGCGCCGAACTCCTCGCCGAACCAGGCTTGGACATAAGGGGTTTCGATCTTCGCGGGATTGCCGAGGAAGTCGGTCTTCGTCGGGTCTTCGGTGACGTAGCTCAGCGTCAGGATGCGCTGCAGCGTCACCGCGCAGAAGGCGCCGATCATGAACAGCGCGCCATGCGCGAAGTTCACCACGCCCAGCGTGCCGAAGATCAGTGTCAGTCCCAGCGCGATCAGCGCATAGGCCGAGCCCTTGTCGAGCCCGTTCAAGGTCTGGAGGATTATCGCGTCCATGGTCCCATCCGCTCGGGTTCAGCAGTAGATATGAAATGCGGGTGCACCCGGACGGCCAGGAGACCCGTCCGGGTGCGAACCGGAGCCGCGTTTGGTCAGGTGCGGCGGCTCCGGGACGTTGGCGATCAGGCGCCCGGGTTGCAGGACCCCAGCTGGCCGCCCGCGAACATCGGGTGCTCGCTGTCGTAGGTGACTTGCTCGACCGGGGTCGCCTCGACGATCTCCACGAGGTCGAACTCGTTCTCCGGGTTCTCCTTGCCGCGCACGACGATCACGTCCTTGAAGCACTGGTGGTCGGCGGCACGGTAGAGGGTCGGGCCGTTGCCGAGACCGTCGAACTCGTAACCTTCGAGCGCTTCGACAACCGCGCAGGGGTTGAACGACCCGGCACGGGCCACGGCGTCTGCATAGAGCAGGGTCTGCGCGTAGCAGGTGTGGGCAGCCTGGCTCGGCGGGAAGCCGTATTTCTCACCGAAGGACTTCACGAAGGCATTGGTGCCCTTGTAGCGCTCGCCCAGCTGGTTCTCGAGTTTCCAGTCCCAGGACTGCGAGCCGGGGATGCCGGCGATGTTCTGGCCTGCGCCGCGGGCCATCAGCTCGGAGTAGAGCGGCACGACGATCTCGAACTGCTTGCCGTTGGCCTGCGCTTCCTTGAGGCCGAACTGCACGGCGTTGGTCAGCGAGTTGACCATGTTTCCGCCGTAGTGGTTCAGGACCAGCACGTCGGCGCCCGAGTTCAGAACCGGCGCGATGTAGGACGAGAAGTCGGTCTGCGCCAGTGGCGTCAGCACGTTCTCGACGGTCTGCCAGCCAAGCGCCTCGGTCGCCGCGGCGATCGATTCCTGCTGCGACCAGCCCCAGGTGTAGTCGGCGGTCAGGTGATAGGCCTTGCGGTCGGTGCCGTAGAGGCCTTCTAGCACCGGTGCCAGCGCGGCAGCGGACATGTAGGCGTTGAAGAAGTGGCGGAAGCCGTTCGCCTTGCGGTCCTTGCCGGTGGTGTCGTTCGAGTGGGTCAGACCCGCCATGAAGATCACGCCGGCTTCCTGGCAGAGGCCCTGCACCGCGATCGCCACGCCCGAGGACGAGCCGCCGGAGATCATCACCGCGCTGTCCTTCTGGATCATCGACTGCGCCGAGGCGCGCGCCGCGTCCGACTTGGTCTGCGTGTCGCCGGTCACGAACTCGACCTTCTTGCCGAGGATGCCGGTGCCGTCGAGCGCGCTCGACGAGAAGGTCTGCATCATGCCGCCGTCGCCGCCACCGTTCAGGTGCTCGACCGCAAGCTCGAAGGCGCGCAGCTCGTCGGCACCTTCGTCCGCATAGGGTCCGGTCTGGGGAACGTTGAAGCCGAGCGTCACGGTGTCGCCGGTCGGCGCGTTGGTGAAGCCTTCGTGCTGCGCGGCGCTGAGATAGGTGGGCAGCGCAAGCCCTGCGCCGGCCACGGCACCCGTCTTCAGAACGCCACGACGCGTCAGTCTATCCATGGACATGGATCTCCTCCCAAATGGTTATTATCGGCATCCGGTGGCTCCTCTTCCGCCGGACGCAGGGCACGGTTAGGTGCTGGCAATAGTATGAGGAGCGGTCGTAAAAATACGCAACAAGCCGTTCGGGTAGCTCGCTTTTTTTGTCAAATAATGAACAGGCGCTTCCCTCCGATTGTAAATTTCATTATGTTGCGATGCAGAAAGCATTTGTTGTCGAAGGGCTAGGTCATGTCGCGCGACACGCTCACGGGCAGCCGCATCCGCGAACGCCGAACCATGTCGGGGCTGAAACAGGCCGAACTGGCCGAGCGCGCCGGAATCTCGCCCTCCTACCTCAATCTCATCGAGCACAATCGCCGGAGAATCGGGGGCAAGCTGCTCCTGAAGATCGCCTCGGTTCTCGAGGTCGAGCCCTCGGTCTTGACCGAAGGCGCCGAGGCCGCGCTGATCGCCGGGCTCCGCGAGGCCGCCGCCGATGCGCGCAGCGCCCAGCCCGAAACCGACCGCGCCGACGAGTTCGCGGGACGCTTTCCCGGCTGGGCCAACCTCCTTGCCGAGACCCGGCGCCGGGTCGACGGGCTGGAGCGCTCGGTCGAGCTCATGGCCGACCGGCTGACCCACGATCCCGAGCTCGCCGCGGCGCTGCACGAGATGCTCTCGACCGTGACCGCCATCCGCTCCTCGGCCTCGATCCTGGCCGAGCCGGGCGAGGTGGCGCCGGAATGGCAGGCCCGCTTCCTGCGCAATATCAACGAGGACAGCTCGCGCCTCGCCGAGACTAGCCGCGCGCTTGTGGGCTTTCTCGACGCCAACGAAAAGGACCGCTCCGACACCGGCGTGCCGCAGGAGGAGGTCGACGCGATCCTCGCCGATGCCGGGCACCGCTTCGACCAGCTCGAAACCGGCGGGGCCGAGCCCGACGAGCTTGCCGCCGAGCTGGGCGAGGGCGCGTCCGACATGGCGGTCCAGATGCTCACCCGCGTTCTGCGCCGTTACGCCGCCGATGCCCGGGCGCTGCCCGAAGAGCGGCTGGCGGGCGCGATCGATCCCGCCGATCCCGATCCCATCGCCGCCGCAGGGCGGCTCGGCGTCGATCCCGCCCAGCTCATGCGCCGCCTTGCCGCTCTCTCCGAGACACTTCTGGGGGAACCCGCGGGCCTCGCGATCTGCGACGCCTCCGGTGCGCTGACCTACCGGCGGCCGCTGCCGGATTTCCCGATGCCCAAGGCCGGTTCCGCCTGTCCGCTCTGGCCGCTCTTCGCGGCCCTGACAAGGCCCGCGATCCCGCTCGCGTATCTGGTCGAACAGCCGGGCCGGACGCCGCGCACCTTCAGGGCCGTCGCCATCGCCGCGCCCGCCGGGCCGGTCACGCTCGACCGCCCGCCGCTCTTCGAGGGGCACATGATCCTTCTGCCCTTGCGCGAGGCGCCATCGTCGCCCGCGACGGTGCTCCCGGTCGGAACGAGCTGCCGGATCTGCCCGCGCCCGGGCTGCCACGGCCGCCGCGAGCCGTCGATCCTCGGCGAAACCGGGCCAGAGGTGTTTTGACAGGACCCGCGTGAGGCTCCATAAAACGGAGCAGGGAGAAAAGATAATGAACGAGAGGCGGATACACCGCCTCCGACCGCGTCTGGGGAGGAGTGCGGGACAATGGGACGGCATCTTGTGCTGATCGAGGATGAACCGAACATCATCGAGGCGATCAGTTTTATCCTGTCGCGCGACGGCTGGACGGTGAAATCCCATTCCAACGGGGCCGACGCCGCGCAGGTGGTCGAACGCGAGAAACCCGACGTGGTGATCCTCGATCTCATGCTTCCGGGCAAATCCGGCTACGACATCCTGCGCGAGATCCGCGCCCGGGAAGAGACCGCGGGTCTGCCGGTGATGATGCTGACCGCGCGCGGCCAGCCCAAGGATCGCGAGCTGGCCGAGCGGGCAGGGGTGTCGCATTTCATGACCAAGCCCTTCTCCAATGCCGAGATGCTCGAAGCCGTGCGCGCGCTCGCGCCGGTGACATGAGCCTCGAAGAGGATCCGCGCGGCACACCGGTCTTTCTCGAACGCCGCTCCTACCGGCGGCGGCGCCTGCGCGACGGGCTGCGCCTCTTGCCGGTGCTGGGCCTCTTCATCTGGCTCGTCCCGCTGCTCTGGGCGCGCGGCGGCGCCGAGGCGCCGTCCTCGTCCTCGGTGCTGATCTATCTCTTCACCGGCTGGGCGGTGCTGATCGTCATGGCCCGGCTCTTCGCCGCGCGGCTCGCCCGCGACGCCGCCGAGGACAGCCTTGCGGAGGCGGGAGGCAGCGAGGGGTGAGCGCGCTCAACGGTCTCTTTCTCGCCTGTCTCGGCTATGTGGCGTTTCTCTTCGTCATCGCCTTCGTGGCGGAACGCGCGGCGCGCCGCGGCCGGGGCCGCTGGGTCTCGGCACCGGTGGTCTACACGCTGTCGCTGTCGATCTACTGCACCGCCTGGACCTTCTACGGCGCGGTCGGCTCCGCCGCGCGCACCGGCTTCGAATACCTGACGATCTATCTCGGCCCGAGCCTCGTGATGATCGGCTGGTGGTGGATCTTGCGCAAGCTGGTCCGAATTGGCCGCGCGCAGCGCATCACCTCGATCGCCGACCTGATCTCGTCGCGCTACGGCAAGTCGAACACTCTGGGCGTCCTCGTGACGCTCCTCGCGGTGGTCGGCACGACCCCTTATATCGCGCTCCAGCTCCAGTCGGTGACCCTGTCCTTCGAGGTCTTCGGCCTCCAGGGCAGCCTCCGATCCGGCGCCGACCCGCACCGCTTCACCGCCTTCTGGGTCGCGGCGGGGCTCGCGCTTTTCACCGTCCTCTTTGGCACCCGCAATCTCGACGCCAACGAACGCCACTACGGCATCGTCATGGCCATCGCGGTCGAGGCCGTGGTCAAGCTGACCGCGCTCCTGTCGCTCGGCATCTTCGTGGTCTGGGGGCTGGGGGGCGGACCCTCGGCGATGCTCGACCGCATCGACGCCTCCGCGCTCGGCGCGTGGAACGTCTCCGGCGGGCGCTGGGCGGGGCTGATGTTCCTCTCGGCGGCGGCCTTCCTCTGCCTGCCGCGCATGTTCCAGGTGCTGGTGGTCGAGGCCCCCTCCGAGACCCACCTGCGCACCGCAAGCTGGGCCTTTCCGCTCTACGTCATGCTGATGTCGCTCTTCGTCCTGCCGATCGCCGTCATGGGGCTCGAGCTGCTGCCGCCGGGCTCGAACCCGGACCTCTTCGTCCTGACCCTGCCGCTCAGCCAGGGCGCCGAGGGGCTGGCGGTCCTGTCCTTCTTGGGCGGCTTCTCTTCGGCGACCTCCATGGTCATCGTCGCGGCGCTGGCGCTGGCCACGATGGTGTCGAACCACATTGTCATGCCGCTCTGGCTGCGCATCCAGGGCGGCGGCGCGGCGATCTCGGGCGATGTGCGCGATGTCCTTCTGACCGCGCGCAGGCTCTCGGTCGCGGGCGTCCTGGCGCTGGGCTACGGCTATTACGCGCTTTCTGGCGGCGGCACGGCGCTCGCCTCCATCGGTCTCGTGAGCTTCGTGGGCGTCAGCCAGGTCCTGCCCGCCATGCTGGCCGGGCTCTTCTGGCGCGGGGCCACGCGCACCGGCGCGCTGGCGGGGCTGTCGGTCGGCTTCGCCCTCTGGCTCTACACGCTCTTCCTGCCGTCGCTCGGGCCCTCCGCGGTCTCGCCCGCGATCCTCGCCGAAGGTCCCTTCGGCCTCGGGTGGCTGCGTCCGCAGGCGCTCTTCGGCATCGCCGGTCTCGATCCGCTCCTGCACGCGGTGTTCTGGAGTCTCGCGCTCAACGCCGCCTGCGTCTTCGTCTTCTCCGCGCTCAGTTTCCCGCGTCCGCTGGAGCGCCTGCAGGGCGCGCAATTCGTTAACGCAGCGCCCGCGACCGCGCATCGCTGGACCGGCGGGCTGGCCCAGAGCGAAGACCTCCTGATCATGGCGCAGCGCATCCTCGGCGCCACCGACGCGCTCGCGCTCTTCCGGGCCGAGGCGCGGCGGCAGGGCGGGCGCACCGACCTGCCCGAGCCCACGCCCGATTTCCTCCAGACGCTCGAGCGCGAGCTCGGCGGCTCGGTCGGCGCGGCCACCGCCCATGCCATGGTCAGCCAGATCGTCGGCGCTACGCAGATTTCGGTGCAGGACCTCATGGCCGTGGCCGACGAGAGCGCCCAGCTCATGGAATATTCCGCGCGCCTCGAGCAGCAATCGACCGAGCTGACCCGAACCGCCCGCCAGCTCCGCGAGGCCAATGACAAGCTCACCCGCCTCTCGGTCCAGAAGGACGCCTTCCTCAGCCAGGTCAGTCACGAGCTGCGCACACCGATGACCTCGATCCGCGCGTTTTCCGAGATCTTGCGCGACGGGGACGTGCCGGCCGAGCAGCGCCACCGCTACGCCTCGATCATCCATTCCGAGGCCTTCCGCCTCACCCGCCTTCTCGACGATCTTCTCGACCTGTCGGTGCTCGAGCACGGCAAGGTCAGCCTGAACCTCCAGCCGGTGCGCCTGGACGAGGTGATCGACCGCGCCCTGGCCTCGGCCGGGGCAGGCGAGGGCGGCGGCATCGCGATCCGCCGCGATCCGGCCACCGAGGAGGTCACGCTCGTGACCGATGCCGACCGACTGGCGCAGGTCTTCATCAACCTGACGGCCAATGCCGGGAAATACTGCGAGGCCGAGGCGCCCGAGCTGACCATCCGCGTCAGCCATGGCGAGGGCCGCGTTCTTGTCGATTTCATCGACAACGGCGCCGGTCTCGAACGCGAGGTCCGCGCGGTGATCTTCGAGAAGTTCACCCGGATCAGCGAGCAGAAGGCCTCGGGCGCGGGGCTGGGCCTCGCGATCTCGCGCCAGATCATGACCCGGCTCGGCGGTGGCATCGATTATCTCGCGGGCGAGCCCGGCACCGCGTTCCGCGTCAGCCTGCCGGAGGTCGCGATCGAGGATATCGCGGCGCAATAAACCTCTAAACTTGGCTGTAGAAAGAGTTTGTTAGGACATCGCTGCCAGTGTCGAGACACGGCAGGACACAGTACAGGCACTCTCTCAACATGCCGGACAGACGCGCATCGGACGACCGGGATGGCCTGCGCCAGAAGGCGCAGGCGGCCCGGCGGCGACAGGACGCCCGGGGCATGTCGCTGGAAAAGGCGTTCTGCCGGGCCTTCGCCCGCGCGGCCGAGGGACTCTGGGATCTCGCCGTCCTTGCCCGCGAACCGAAAAGCATCCTTTACGATCAGGAGATGGCGGTCCGCGCGCTGTCGAATTGCGACCTGATCCTCCTGCTCGACGGCCCCGACGGCCAGCCCGGTTTCGCCGGGTTCGACCGCACCCTTGTCGCGGGGCTGATCGAGATACAGACCTTGGGCCTCGTCTCGGCCATGCGCCCCGAGGAACGCGTGTTCACCGCCACCGACGCGGCCATGACCGCGCCGCTTCTCGACGACGCGCTGACGCGCTTTGCGGGCTACGCCGCCGCGCTCGACGAAGAGCCCGCCGCCGAGTTTCGCTTCGGCGCGATGCTGGAATCGGCCCGAAGCGCCGGGAACCTTCTGAACGCCAGCGCCTATCGCGGCTTCACCGCCGCGCTCGATCTCGCGGGGGGGCGGCGGCATGGGCGGGTGGTTTTGCTCCTGCCGGTGCCCGAGCATGACGACGCGGCGGATGAACCTGCGGGCACCTCTCGCGGACGCCCGCACGAGGCGCTGATGCTGGGGCTGCCCGCGCAGCTCGACGTCGTTCTGGCCCGCGTCACGCTGCCCTTGTCCCAGGTGCGCGATTTCCAGCCCGGCGATGTCCTGAGCCTGCCGCGCGGCGCGCTCGGCACGGCGGAGCTTGTCGCCGGTCCCCGCCACCGGATCTCGCGCGGGCGGTTGGGGCAGGTGGATGGACACCGCGCCTTCCGCCTGAGCGACGCGCTGGGCGGTCAGCCGCAAGCGGCTGAACCTGCCCCGGACACGCCCACCGCCGTAGCGGACGCACCCGCGCGCGCAGCGCCTCCGCCCGCCCCGCGCGCCTTGCCCGAGACGCTGCCAGACCTGCCGCCGCTCACCTTCGACGAAATCGGCCCGGGCAAATGACATCCCGGACCGGTAGCAGCGCCAATGCAAAACGGCGGACCCGAAGAGCCCGCCGTCTCGATCCTGTCACCCTGTGGAAAGGCTCAGCCCTCCGACATCTCCTCGAGCCGCGGCCGCAATCCCCCCAGATCGTAGCCCGCGCGCGCCGCGGTGCCGAGGATCTCGTCCACCGGCTGCGCGCCGGCCTGACCGAGCGCCCAGATCACCGTCGAGCGGGTGCCCGAGGCGCAATAGGCCAGAACCTTGCCCTCGGCGCCCTCGGCCAAAGCCTTGTGACGCGCGATATTCTCGGGCGTCATGGTCTGGTGGGTCAGCGGCAAGGCCTCGAAGCTCAGCCCCGCGGCCTCGACCGCGGCGCGGATCGCGTCGGCTTGGTGGCTCGGCGGGACTTCCGCATCGGGCCGGTTGCAGATCACACGGACGAAACCGGCCTGGGCGATGGCGGGCACGTCCTCGACCGCGATTTGCGGCGTGACGGCATAGTCGGGGGTCACCTGTCGAATATCCATGATCCTGACCTACTGCGCCGGAACGGCCCTGTCGAGACGCCGCACGATATGGGGCGTCGCCGCCATGCCCGCGAACATCGCCGCGAGGAATACCAGAAGCGGCCAGCCGCCATAGGAAAGCGCCGCGATGGACGGGCCGGGGCACAGCCCCACGAGCCCCCAGCCGAAGCCGAAGAGGATCGAGCCCAGCACCAGACCGCGGTCGAAGCGGATCGGCGGTCGGGCCGGGAAGGCGCTGCCAGCGAAGGACGTGCCGCCGGTCTCGGCGACCCGCCAGGCGATCGCCATCGGCAGGATCGCCCCGCCCAGGACGAAGGCCAGCGTCGGATCCCAGTCGCCGAACACGTCGAGCCAGCCCTGCACCTTGGACGTGTCGGTCATGCCCGAGAGCCACAGGCCCGCTCCGAAAAGCGCGCCCGACAGGAAACTGATCAGTTTGCGCATCAGATCACTCCCAGAAGATGGCGGAAGACGACGAGCGTCACGCCGCCTGAGACGAGATAGATCAGCGTCGCCACGATGCCGCGCGGGCTGAGGCGCGAGATGCCGCAGACCCCATGGCCCGAGGTGCAGCCATTGGCCATCCGCGTGCCGATCCCGACCGAAAGGCCCGCGACGACGAGCGCCCAGACCGCGGTGGTCAGATGGGTGATCTCCGGCGCGAAGATCAGCGCCAGGAGCGCCGGCGCGCCCGCAAGGCCCAGGAGAAACAGCAGGCGCTCGCCCGCATCGCGGCGGCCCGATCCGTCGATCAGCGCGCCGATCAGCCCGGACGCGCCCATGATGCGCCCGTTTCCGAGCAGAAACAGCGATGCGGCGATCCCGATCAGAAGGCCGCCGCCGAGGCCGTAGAGATAGTCGAGTGGCATGACGCCCTCCGCAGTTCAGTTGCGAGACATATAGACATATTCATATCTGTAATCAATTGCCGCAACTGCGTATCTCTTGGGCAGTTTGTGACGACCGTGTAAAAAAGCGCCGCGTCACTTTCTGATAGCGCTATCCAACCTTGATCCGTATGCGATCATAGACCAAGGTCGTAGAACACGCGCAGGTCTATCAGGGTCTTTTTGCCGAGGATGCGCCGCAGGTCAGGTGGCGGCATGCTTCAGGCAGAAGGAAGGATTTGCGTCTATCGGGCCGTGCCGCGGTCCAGGCCAGCAGGGGAGGACTGAACATGGGCGACACGCTTTACAACCGCATCGATGCTCTGGAATCCGAGATCGCCGATCTCGATGACGCCGCCGAGCGCCAAGAGATTGCGACCCGTCTCGACCGCGTCGTGACCACGCTCGGCCGCCCCTTGGCCGCCAGCCGTCCGCGCGTGCGTCGCCGCACCGACCTGCGTGTCGAAGAGGCGCTCGAGGCGCATTTCGACAATATGCCGGTCTGAGTCTTCGCGGACACGCCCCGGTCGCCCTCCGTCGGCGACCGATTGCCAGACCGGACCGACCGCCTTCTAATGTGGCCTGAACGCTTGGTTTTTTCCATCAAGTGCAGGAGAGCGTATGTCGGTCCTCGTCAGAATGAGCCTCAGCGGCGATGTCGCGGTGCTCGAAATCGGGGCCGATCCGTCTCCGGCGAACCTCACGCTGTCGCTCCGCCAGGCGCTGGCCCGCGCGCTTGACATCGTCTTCACGCGCGAGGACGTGGCGGGCGTCGTCCTGATCGGCGGCCCCGGCGGCTTCCCTCTCGGCGCGGACATCGCCGAAATCCCCAACATGACCGCGGCGCCGACCGTCGCCGATCTCTGCACGCGCATCGAAGAGAGCGCGCGTCCGGTGGTGGCCGCGCTCTCGGGCTCGGTCCTGGGCGGCGGGCTGGAACTGGCGCTGGCCGCGCATGGACGGGTCGCGCCCAGGGATGCGAAGATCGGCATGCCCGAGCTGCGTGTCGGGCTGATGCCCTCGGCGGGCGCGACCCAGCGCTTGCCGCGCCGTCTCGGCGCGGGGCCGACGCTCGACTGCCTTCTCGAGACCAAGCTCATGAGCGTCGCCGACGCCCCCGCCGCGCGGCTGTTCGACAGGCTGGTGGATGGCGACCTGCGCGCAGTCGCGGTCGAGACCTGCCGGTCGCTTCTGGGCCGCAGCCCGTTGCCGCGTCTGTCCCAGGACCGGGGCGGGTTTTCCGACATGGCGACCTACCAGGCCGCGATCGCCGAGCGCCGCGAACGCATCGGGGGCGCCACGAGCGCGGCGCAGACCGAGATCATCGCCGCCGTCGAGGCCGCCGCGCTTCTGCCGTTCGAAGCGGGGCTCGCCTTCGAGGTCGACAGTTTCGAGACGCTTTTGCGCTCGGAGGCCTCCAAGGCGCTGCGGCACGCGCTCGTCGCCGAGCGCCAGGCCGCGCGACCGCGCGTGCCCGAGGGCACGGCCCTGCCGGAGATCGCCCGTGTCGCCATTCTAGGCGGGGGACCCCTTGCCGCGGACCTGGTCGTCGCCTGCCTTGTGTCCGGGCTCTCGGTGGCCTGGGGCGCGCGCGATCCCGAGCGTCTGCGCGCCGGTGTCGCCGAGGTCGAGCGTCTCTTCCGCCACCTCGCCGCCGTGGGGCGCGGCACCACCGAACATTTCGCGGAACTCGTCGCCAATCTCTCGCTCGGCGACGCCGAGGCGATGGCCCAGAATGTCGATTTCGCCGTGATCGCCGCGCCGGGGCAGCGCGGGGTGCGGCTGCCTCTCGATCTCGTGCACGCCAAGGCCGTGCCTTCGGATGTCCGCCGCCTCGGGCTGCGGTTCCAGCCGCCCGCCTATGACAGCCGGTTGCTCGAAATCCTCGCCGGACCCGAGGCCGAGCCGCGCGACATCGCCCACGCCCTGAGTTTCGCCACGAAACTCAACAAGGCCCCGGTCCAGCTGCGCTCGACCGGCGAGACCGGCGTGCGTCGGCTCGATGCCGCGCTGCAGCGGGCCGCAGACGCGCTGGTCGATGCCGGGCAAAGCCCCTATGCCATCGACTGGGCGCTCCTGAATTGGGGATGGGCGCGGCTGCCCTTCCGCAACCGCGACGTTGCCGGATTGGCGGCCCACGCGCAAGCCCCGCGCACGGAGGGCGCGGTCAACTGGAGCGCGCGCCTCGCCGAGGCCGGTCGCGCCGGTCGCGCGACGGGGCAGGGCTTCTATCGACACGCGGCGGGGGGCGAGAGCGAGGATCCGGAGCTGATCGCGCTCCTCGATGCCGCGCGCCCGCCTACCACGCGGATGCCAGACACCGAGATCCAGGACCTGCTGCTCGCCGCTCTCGCGGATGAGGGGCTCCATATGGTGGGCGAGGGGATGGCCGGGCGGCCGGTCGATATCGACGTGATCGCGATCCTCGGGCTCGCCTTTCCGCGCTGGCGTGGCGGCCCGATGTTCGCGGCGGATGCCGCGGGTCTCTTCCGGTTGAAGCGCAAGCTCGACAGCTTCGATCATCCCGACCGCGCCTTTGCCACCCCGCATCCGCTCTGGGCCGAGCTCGTCAAGAACGGCGCCGGGTTCGTAAGCCTCGACGCGGTGTCACCGGCGCCGCTGGGCTGACGCGCGCCGCCTGCTCAGCCGAGCAGGAGCCCGACCACCACCATCATCAGCCCGATCGCCGACAGAAGCAGTGCGCCGAGATTGAGCGGCACGACCTTCTGCAATTCCGCCCTGAGCGCGTCGTCGCCGAGACCGGCGCGCTTGGCGCGGGTCACCCGCAAGATGCACCAGATCAGGCCCGCGAGCCCCGCCACCGACACCGCCGCGCCGCCCCAGACCAAGATCTCCATGCCGATTGCCTCCTTGCCGGACCCCTGCGGCGGTAAATCAGGCGTGCCGCTGCCGCAACCCCTTGATGGGATCCCGCGCGCTGGGGTATCGGGAAGCCTCTTTCAGGCAGGAGACCGAGCATGCAAGACGGACAGGGATCGGACAGCTACGGCGTCGCAGCGGGCGAGCTGCGCCAGTTCATCGAGCGCTTCGAGCGTCTCGAGCAGGAAAAGAAGGACATCGCCGACCAGCAGAAAGAGGTCATGGCCGAGGCCAAGGCCCGCGGCTACGACACCAAGGTCATGCGCAAGGTCATCGCTCTTAGAAAGCGCGAGCCCGACGATATCGCCGAGGAAGAGGCGGTGCTGGAGATGTACAAGGCCGCGCTCGGCATGGCCTGACCGCAGTTCGCGCTTTGCGCGAGCATTGTCGGTTAAGCTGCTGAATTTATAAAGGATCAGCGCCTTGGGGTCGCGCCCGAGAGGCGCTTCAGCTCGTCCTCCAGCACCCGCGGCTTGTGCCGCGCGGCCGCGAGCGACGTCTCGGCGCTTTCCTCCGCAAGAGCGCCTTCGGCCACGCGCGCCAGCCCGTAGCTCGCCACCGCGTCGCGCCCCAGAAGCGCGCGTGCGAAGGCAAGGCAGGCGAGATAGACGCTCTGCGCCGACAGGACGCCCGGCCCCTCGGCGGGCAGGCCTTTCGACACCGCCTCGCAGGCCTCCGCATCGGTCGACAGGTAGCTGCGGCAGATCATCGGCCTTGCGGCGTAGGCCCGACAGGTCCGCGTTTCGGGATCGAGCGCCGGGCAGGCGCGGGGGTGCCAGTCGCGCCCGGAGGCTGCCCCCGCCAGCGGCGCCAGCGCGGCATGTAACTGGCGCGCTTCGGCCTGAGAGATCACCGCGCCGTCCTCGCCCGCGAGAATGCAGCAAAACGCGCAGCCCGCACGGCAGGCGGCCCGGGCCGCGATCCCCTCGGGATCGCCCGCCTGCGCCTCGAGCTCCGCGCCGCCGATCCGCACCGCCGGCACCCCGTCGGCCATCGAGCGCAAGAGCTCGTCGCGCGGCACCCGGTGCTGGTCCGCCGTGTCGAGATAGATGCCGAGAAGCTTCCGCGCGCGCTCGACCGCCGCGCCGCTGGCGCGCAGTCGCGCCCGCCGCAGCTTGGACGTCAGCCCCGCCGCGCTCACGTCGAGATCAGGGTGACGCCGGACATGCGGCCGATCTGCCAGACGTCCTCTTCGTAACTCGCGCTCAGCGCGTCGATATAGACGCCGTCCCAGCCCGCCAGATCGACCTCGTCCTCGATCGCGTCGTCGAGCGCGTATTTGTCGAGAAAGGCCGACATCACCCGGCGCTTCTGGCGCTCGTTGATCGTCGGATGCTCGGCCAGATAGGCGCGGAACCGGGCCATGCCTTCTTTCTGCATGATCTCGGCCAGAAGTTCGAAGCTGCCCTTGATCCGCTCGCCGGGCTCCAGCCCCGAGGCCTCGCGCACGATCTCGCCCCAGATGAGCGGCGTGTCCTCGTTGCACCAGACGGTGATCGGGATCTCGGGATGCGCCGCGCGGAGGCGGGCGATCAGCGACGACCACCGCATCTCGGCGGGATCGAGCCCGGACATGAACTCGTCGAAACTGGGAAGCGGCGTCTCGCGGAAGGCCGCGGGCAGAAAGGTCGCCGGATTGCGGATGGCGAGGAAGAGCTCGAACTCCGCGTCGGGAAAGAGCCGCCGCACCGCGCCGGTCCTGTCCTCGGCCTTGCGATAGGGCAGGCCGCCCTGCATCGCCAGCTTCGGCACGCCCCAGAGCTGTTCGTGGCTCAGAACCAGCCGCTCGATCCGAGTCTCGGCATCGACATCGCCGAAAAACACCCGCCGCACCTCTTCGGGAGCGGGGGGCTTGGCCTTGGGATCGGCCAGCGCATGCGCCTGGTCCGACAGGAACTTGCGATAGCGGCTGGCCCCCGGCGCGTGGCTCCCGCGCGAATTCAGAAGCCGCTCGTTGGCCTGGAGGCAGCGCAGCAGGCGTCCCTCGTCGGTGAAATGCACGCCTGTGTGAAGAACGACTTTCATCGCGTCTCTTTTTGTCTCTGCCCAGCCTGTTTATAAGCGCTTTCGCCGGGGTTCCAACCGCCTATCTGCAACCGTCAAGGACGCGCGATGACCGCTTCGACCACAGTCCAGACCGCCGCGGGGCGCAGGTCCTCCCTGTCGCTCTGGTCGTTCGGCGCGGTCGCGATCGCGGCGGTCGTGCTGGCGCCGATCCTCGCCGTGGCGTGGATCGCGGTTTTCCCCGAGACGAATATCTGGCCGCACCTGATCTCGACCACGCTGCCGCGCTATCTGGGCAACACGCTGGTCCTGATGCTCTCGACCGGGCTCGTGACCGCGCTCACCGGCACCGGCGCGGCCTGGCTGATCACCCGCTACGAGTTTCCGCTCCGGCGCTGGCTGGAATGGCTGCTGCTCCTGCCGCTCGCGATCCCGGCCTATGTCGGCGCCTATGCGCTTGTCGATCTTCTGGAATATGCCGGACCGGTGCAGACGGGCCTTCGCGCGTTGATGGGCTGGCAGAACGCGCGCGACTATTGGTTCCCGGAGATCCGCTCGATGGGCGCGGCGATTCTGGTGCTGTCGGCAGCGCTTTACCCTTACGTCTATCTCCTGACCCGCGCCGCCTTCCGCGAACAATCGGGCGCGGCCGAAGAGGTTGCGCAGTCCCTGGGCGCGGGCGCGTTCGAGCGCTTCCGCCGCGTCGGCCTGCCGCTCGCCCGGCCCGCTATCGCGGCAGGCGTGGCCATCGTGATGATGGAGAGCGTCAACGATTTCGGCACCGTCGACTATTTCGCCGTTCAGACGCTGACCACGGGCATCTTCTCGGTCTGGCTGCAATCGGGCAACGCGGGTGGCGCGGCCCAGATCGCCTGCGTGATCCTCGTCCTCGTCGTCGTCCTGGTGACGATGGAGCGGATCTCGCGCCGGAAGATGCGGTTCTTCGATCTCTCGCGTGGCCATCGTCGCGCCATCCGCAAGGAGTTGCACGGCGCCTCCGCGGCCCTCGCGACGGGCCTTGTCGCCCTGCCGTTTCTGATGGGGTTCGTGCTGCCCGCGGGCGTCATCCTCGAGCATGCGCTCGACAATGCCGAGGAATGGCTCGATCCGCGGCTCCTCAGCGCGACGCTGAACACGCTGATGGTGGGCTCCATTGCCGCCGTGGTCACGGTCGCGGGCGGGGTCTTCATGGTCTACGGCGTCCGCATCTCGCGCCAGCGCCTGCCGCGGCTCCTGATGCCGGTCACCTCGATCGGCTACGCCGCCCCGGGCGCGGTTCTGGGCGTCGGTATCCTGATCCCGCTCGCGGCGCTCGATCACGGTCTGGCCGACGCGGTCCAGCGTATGACCGGCACCGATATCGGCCTCCTCCTGACCGGCTCGGCCTTCGCCCTGATCCTCGCCTATTGCGTGCGGTTCTTCGCCATCGCCCAAGGCGCGGCGGACGCGGCGATGGGGCGGGTCTCGCCCAATCTCGCCCTGGCCGCGCGGTCCCTGGGCCGCAACCAGGGCCAGGTGCTGGGCGCGGTCTACTACCCGATGATCCGCGGCTCCGTTGCCTCGGCGCTGCTTCTGGTCTTCGTCGATTGCGTCAAGGAACTGCCCGCCACGCTCCTCCTGCGTCCCTTCAATTTCGAGACGCTCGCGACGCGCGTGCATGAGCAGGCGAGCCTGGAAAATCTCGGAGGCACCGCGCCCGCGGCGATCCTGGTGATCGGTGTCGGGCTTTGTGCCGTGGGGCTCCTGGCGCGCGCCAACCGCTGATGTTTCGCAGCGAAACACGGGGCTGTTCTGCCGCGAAGGCAGGGGATTACACGTAAAAGTTGATCTTATGCGTGAGCTGCGCGGCTCAGCGCACCACCACCTCGTCGGCGCGGATCATGCCAAGCACATCGCGGGCCTGCTGATCGAGCAGGTCGAGATCGAGGAAATCGTCGGACAGCCGCCTGGTGAGGTTCTCCATCCGCGCCACCTCGGCGCGCACCTCTGCGAGCTCGGTCTCGAGCGCCTCGGCCTCGGCATTGATCTCAGCGCGGCGAAAGATGCCGTAATCACCCTGCACCGCCGCAAAGACGAAGCTCGCGCCCGTCACCATGGCAAGCGCGGTGTAAAGGATCGGCCCCAGCGCGGTGGGCTTGCGAAGATGGGTCATGCTCTGCCTCGAACGGCGCCTCTGGCGGGCGCTGCCGTTCACTATGGCACGTCTCGGATGGGATAGGAATCCCCCGCGCGAACGGAATTTGCGCGGGGGACCCAGAAATCGCGCGGGAGGCTCAGCCGAGAGCCGCGACGCCCGGCAGCGTCTTGCCCTCCATCCATTCGAGGAAAGCACCGCCTGCGGTCGAGATATAAGTGAACTTCTCCGCCGCACCGGCCTTGTTCAGCGCCGCGACCGTGTCGCCTCCGCCTGCCACGGAGACCAGCTTGCCCGCCGCCGAAAGATCCGCCGCATGCGCCGCGGCGGCATTGGTCGCGGCATCGAAGGGCGCGATCTCGAACGCGCCGAGCGGCCCGTTCCAGATCAGCGTCTTCGCGCGGTCGAGCACCTCCTTCACATGCGCGACCGAATCCGGTCCTGCATCTAGGATCATCGCGTCGGCGGGGCAGTCCTCGGCCTTGACCGTCTCATGCGCCGCGCCCGCCTTGAACTCGCGCGCGACCACCACGTCGCGGGGCAAGAGGATCTCGCAGCCGCCC
Organism: Litorisediminicola beolgyonensis; assembly: GCF_042679605.1. Taxonomy (NCBI): domain Bacteria; kingdom Pseudomonadati; phylum Pseudomonadota; class Alphaproteobacteria; order Rhodobacterales; family Paracoccaceae; genus Litorisediminicola; species Litorisediminicola beolgyonensis. The sequence continues at coordinate 76,187 of NZ_JBHTMU010000016.1, read as the reverse complement.
GAGGCCGCCTTCTCGGCGATCTCGCGCGCGGTTCCGGCCATGTCATGCTCGCAGAGCGACTTGCCGACATCGACGCCCTGCGCCGCGAGGAAGGTGTTGGCCATGCCGCCGCCGATCACCAGGATGTCGACCTTTTCCACGAGGTTCGACAGGAGCTCGAGCTTGGTCGAGACCTTGGCCCCGCCGACGACCGCCACGACCGGGCGCTCGGGGGAGCCCAACGCCTTCTCGAGCGCCGAAAGCTCCGCCTGCATCAGCCGCCCGGCGCAGGCGGGAAGCTCGCGCGCGAGCGCCTCGGTCGAGCTGTGCGCGCGATGCGCGGCCGAGAACGCGTCATTGCAGTAGAGATCGCCGAGCTTGGCCATCTCCGCCGCAAGGCCCGCGTCGTTCTTTTCCTCGCCGGGCTCGAAGCGGGTGTTTTCCAGAAGCAGCACCTGTCCCGGCTTGAGCGCCTCCGAGGCGACCTTGGCGGCCGGTCCGTGGCATTCGGCGACAAAGACCACCTCGCGCCCGAGCGCCTCTTCCAGCGCGGGCACCAGCTGCGCGAGGCTCATCTCTTCGACACGTTGGCCCTTGGGACGGCCGAAATGCGCCAAGAGAATCGGCATTCCGCCCGCCGCGACGATGTCGTCGACGGTCGGCACGATGCGCTCGATCCGCGTCGCGTCGGTCACGCGCCCATCCTCGACCGGAACGTTGATGTCGACACGGACCAGCACGCGCTTGCCCGAGAGATCCATGTCGTCGAGGGTTTTCCAGGCCATCCTGAGCCTCCTTTGGTTCGGTTGCCGCCTGTGCTGCCGCAGGGGGCAGGCGGGGTCAATTCCAGACCTGCCTCCTCCGGGCATCGGGTCAAGCGCCGATAGCGCTAACATGGCTTCCATAGCCCGCCCGCGCGCCGCCGTCAAAACCCCAGGCACGCCGCCCCTTTGCGCTTCTTCTTTTTCCAAATACGCCTCGACCGATCCGCCGCCCGCGCAACGGTGACTTGTTCGCCTCCCCCCGCGCCGCTACCAAAGGCGCCAATGACCCTTTGAAGCCGAGGAGCCCGCAATGGCCGAGATCAAGGACCCAGAGAACACCATCCTCATGGAGCTGAAAGATGGCACCGTGACCATCGAGCTTCTGCCCGACGTCGCCCCCCAGCATGCCGAGCGCATGAAGGAGCTCGCGCGCTCCGGCGCCTATGACAATGTCGCCTTCCACCGCGTGATCGAGGGCTTCATGGCCCAGACCGGCGATGTGGCGCATGGCAACATGGAAAAGGACTTCAACATCCGCATGGCCGGCACCGGCGGCTCCGAGCTTCCGAACCTGCCCGCGGAGTTCTCGAAGCTGCCGCATGACCGCGGCACTCTGGGCGCGGCGCGCAGCCAGAACCCGAACTCGGCCAACAGCCAGTTCTTCATCAATTTCAAGGACAACCACTTCCTGAACGGCCAGTACACCGTTTATGGCCGGGTGATCTCGGGGATGGAGCATGTCGATGCGATCACCCGCGGCGAGCCGCCCGCCAAGCCCGACCGGATGATCAGCGTGAAGGTGGCCGCCGATGCGTAAGCTCGTCCTCGCCTTGGCCCTTCTGCCGCTTCCGGCCTTCGCCACCGGTCTCGAGATCGACGTCGCGGGCGAGGCCAACGGCACCATCACCGTCGACCTCTTCGAGGATGTCGCTCCGAACCACGTCGCCCAGATCACCGCGCTGGCGGAAGAGGGCGCCTATGACGGGGTTGTCTTTCACCGGGTGATCGACGGCTTCATGGCGCAGACCGGCGATGTGGAGTTCGGCAAGATGGGCGGCGACATGTCGATGGCTGGTCGCGGCGGATCGGACCGTCCCGACATCAAGGCCGAGTTCTCGGATCTTCCCTTCGAGCGCGGCGTGGTCGGCATGGCCCGGTCGCAATCCCCCGACAGCGCCAACTCGCAGTTCTTCATCATGTTCGAGCCGGGCCCCTTCCTGAACGGTCAGTACACCGTGGTGGGCTCGGTCACCGACGGCATGGACGTGGTTGACGCGATCAAGCGCGGCACCGGCCCGAACGGCGCCGTGGTGGGCGAGCCTGACCGCATGGAGGCCGTGCGCGTCACCGAGTGACACGGCCGCGACGTGAGACCGACAAGCGCCGCGCACCGCTCCCCGGTGCGCGGCGTTTTGCATCTCCGGGATGGCGCGCGCTGCGGCGCGGTCTACTCTCCGGGGACAAAAGCGACAGTGACGAGGAGACCCCAGATGACACCGCAAACCGTGCCCGATGCCGTGTTCCACACCCGCGTGCGCAATCCCGCGCTCGGCGGCGACAACCCGTTCGAATGGAAGGACGTCACGAGCGACGAGATCTTCTCAGGGAAAACGGTCGTCGTCTTCGCCTTGCCCGGCGCCTTCACGCCCGCCTGCTCGGACAGCCATTTGCCGGGTTACGAGCGGCTCTATGACGATCTGCGCGCGGCGGGGGTGGACGAGGTCTACGCGCTCTCGGTCAACGATGCCTTCGTCATGTTCCAGTGGGGCAAGTCGCGCGACATCGAGAAGGTGAAGATGCTGCCTGACGGCAATGGCGAGTTCACCCGCAAGATGGGCATGCTGATCGACCGGACCGCGACAGGCATGGGGATGCGGAGCTGGCGCTACGCGATGCTGGTCGAGGACGGCACGATCGCGCAGCTCTTCGCCGAGCCGGGCTTTCAGGACAACCCGTCCGGCATGCCGCTCGACCGCTCCGCCGCCGAGGTGATGCTCGACTGGCTGAGGTCGCGATGAGCTTCGATGCGCTGATGCGCAGCCGCTGGAGCTGCCGCGCCTTCCGGCCTGACCCGGTGCCGCGGGGCGTGCTCGACGCGATCTTGGGGACCGCACAGCAGACCGCCTCTTGGAACAATGTCCAGCCCTGGCAGGTCGTCCTGACCTCGGGCGCGGCGACCGAGCGGCTGCGCGAGGCGCTCTGCGCCGCCTTCGATGCCGGGCTCGAGCCCGATCCGCATATCCCGTTTCCCGAAGCCTATGAGGGCGTCTATCGCGACCGCCGCCGCGCCTGCGGCTTCCAGCTCTATGACGCGGTGGGGATCACGCGCGACGACAGCGCCGCGCGCAGCCGCCAATCACGGCGCAATTTCGAGCTTTTCGATGCGCCGCACGCGCTGATCGTCACCACCGAGGCCAAGCTCGGCACTTACGGCGTGCTCGATTGCGGGGCCTATGTGCACAACGTCATGATCGCCGCCGCCGAGCATGGGGTCGCGAGCATCGCGCAAGGAGCTCTCGCCACCGTCTCGCCCCTCTTGGCCGAGCAGTTCGATCTGCCCGAGGGACGCAACGTGGTCTGTGGCGTGGCGCTCGGCTATGCCGACGAGGATCACCCGATCAACCGCTACCGCGTCCCGCGCGCGCCGGTTGCCGATGCGGTGCGGTTCGTCGAATGAGCGTCGCCTCGACGGAGTTCACCATCGCCACGCGCGGCCCCGGCCTGACCGAGTTCACCCGCGAGGTCGCGGCCTGGGTTGCGGATCGGGGCGACGGTCTGTTGACGCTCATGGTGCGGCACACTTCGGCAAGCCTCCTGATCCAGGAGAACGCCGATCCGGAGGTGCGGACCGACCTTCAAGCCTTCTTCTCCCGTCTGGTGCCGCCGACGACCGATCCGTCGATGTCCTACCTGACACACACCTATGAGGGGCCGGACGACATGCCGGGCCACATCAAGGCCGCGCTCCTGCCGGTGTCGCTGTCGATCCCGGTTGTGCGGGGCCGGATGGCGCTCGGGACCTGGCAGGGCATCTATCTCTTCGAGCATCGGGATGCACCGCACACGCGGCGGGTGGCGGCCTCTTTCGTGAGCTGACGGGCCTGAGCTGACGGGGATCTTTCGTGAACCGGTAGCGATAGAGCTGTCATCCAGCACGAGCGCTACCGGTAAGGGGCGGTCGGTCTCCGGGGCCGCAAACTCCGCCGTCGGTGGCGCCGGATGCACGGCCGAAGGGGCCTTGTGGTGCGAACACGCGCCTGCCTCATCGGTTCCATCGGCCTCGCTGTTAGGTGACACATTGATATGCAGGACCTCGGAAGACCTCGGTGGAGGTCGGAAGAAGCCGGAAGACCTAGATAAATCGGAGGGTTGGGGGCTGTTCGGTCGAGCGGATCAAACGTCTCCACATGTCAGTGCAGTGACGCTTCAAAGCGGCGTTTCGAGCGCTCGTAAGGGCCTTTATGTTAAATTTTCGCCGATCGAGGCGAGGCAGGTCTAAGCCCTATTCAATCAACGATAAATTGGTCCTAATGGCGTCGAGTTTGGGCCGAAAATCGCCGCGATCAGGTCGTGGAACTCGGACGCAGGGCGCGGAGTTTGCGCAAAACGTCCGAGAACGGGATTCGCGCAATGAAAACGGATGGTTGGCGTTTTTCGTATCGCGCGATCGTCAAGCTTTTCTCGGACGCTTTTTCGGTCGATTTCCCCCCATCCGAGGTGCAGTCATGGAGAACGTCAGGGGTCTTTCTGCGGTGCCACATCGCGAAAGGACAACCCGGTTGTGACGGAGCGGGTCTAAGCCCTCTTCAATCAACGATAAAATGGTCCTGATGGCGCCGAATTTGGGCCCAAAATCTCCGCGACCTGGTCGTGGAACTCGGAACTGCGCTTCCGAGAAAGATTTCCAGTTCCGAGAACGGGATTACGCCTTTAGATACAGGCACATAAGGTTTTCAGGTGGTGCGCGATGGTCCTTCCGAACTCGGAACGGATTTTCGCGGGAACGCGGCGTGCCAGGACAATGTAATGCGATCCAGCGGACGATCTCGACGCGCATTCGTCTGACGTTGCTACGGGTCGAGATGCGCCAGTCCATTTCGGCCGGCAAATTCTCATTTCACCGTCGTCGCCAATCACCTTCCAGGTGGAAGATGATTGCGAGAGTTGAAATGCGTTATTGTTTGGAGATGAGACGGATCAGGTCGGCATATTGTCGCGCTATATGTAGCAGGCCCTCCGGGCTATCTCTGCCAGGCGATGTACAGCCTTTCTTCCAGCGCTCGACTTCTGAATTCAACTGCTCTAGGCCCTGTCTCCAGAGCGTCTTGCGATAGACTATTTCATCTTTGTACGAGAATTTAATTTCATGTCGCATTTTGTAATTGGCGATCTTATAGGCCAGCTCTCGAATTTCCCGCTCAGGCGGCTGATACGTCGGATTGCACGCTTTCAGGTCGGCAGAGTAACTTATATAGGCTTCAAAGGTTGAGTGCAGGAAATCTGCTTCCGAGGGCTTCTCCTCGGCATTTGCAGTTCCGAGAGAAAGCCAGAAGGCTGCGGAATAAATAAGTGCTGACTTCATTCAGATCTCCGAAATAACCGCTCTTACACGGCCTGATATGAAAATAGATTGTGCCTCTGATCCTTCAATCGTCTTTGGTGGATAATTTGGATTGTCTGAAGTTATGAGTAGCCGGATATCATCCTCAGATCCTAATACGGCTAGTCTCTTTATGAAAAGCTCATCGTTGAGCGTAAACGCATACATATTTCCGTTCACTATCGTCTTTTCAGCAAAGTGAATTAGGGCGAGGGACCCATTTCGAATGGTTGGCGACATGCTGTCACCTTCGACTTTTATAAGGCCCGCAAGATCGCCATTTATTCCATGTCGAAGAAGCCATTCTCTAGTAAATGCAATATTGTCCGCAGATTGCTCGTCGGGAATTAGTTTTCCTCTCCCGGCCGATGCTGCAATTTCAAATCTTCGGACCAACTGTACCTCGCTCGCTCCAATTACAACGTCGCCGCGTGCAGGTTTTGACAAATCAGCTTGAGTTATATCTCTCGTGCGTCCTTCATACTTCGCTGGCTTGGTGATCATGTCTCCGTCGCCTGCAAGCATCCAAACTGGGTTTACGCCCAGAATAGTCCAAAGACGCACCAATAGGTCGAACGATGGCTCCGTTCGTCCAGCCTCTATGTCTCCGATAAAACCCTGACTTCGTGATACTTTTTGGGCTAGGGCCCGTTGAGACAACCCCAAAGCCTTCCGAAGGCTTGCGAGCCGTTGACCGTAAATTGCGTTCATTTAGGAAAAAGCTCTTGAATTGATCGTTTAATACGGTCATTTTGCGTTTGAACGTAACTCACGGTCAAGGTGCCCTGTTTGGAGCCCAAATTATGACAAAACATCAGCAAAACTACCAGCCCGGGCCGATCTTCAACGATGTCGCATGCGGAGCTCTGCGCGCGCTGGGATCTCGTGCCTCGACCTTTGCGGAGCGGATCGGCAGCAACCCTCAAAACCTGCGCAACAGCTTGATCGGCTACTCGAACAACGAAGCTGCTCAGCGGGTGCGTGAGGAGCTGATCAAGGCCATCGGTCCGGACCTTTTTGCGCTTCTTTATGCGGAGCGGATCAAGCGCGAGGGGCTCGGCAAATGAGCCGCCATGAGCAGCTCTCGGCCCTCGCAGATGCAACTGTGGCGAACCTCACGCCTCAAGAGCGCGTCGCTGTCGCGGTGCTCATAACTGACCGGGTCAGCGATCCCGGCTGTTTCGCCGATCTCCGCCACGCCTCGCGCCTGATCCGCGAGCATGGCGACCAGCTGCTGCTCGAGCGTCTTACCGAGGAGCCGGGCAATCTTGTGCAGTACGAGGAGGCGCCGCGTCGCCCGGGTCTCTTGGCAAGGCTGGATGACGGGGTCTTCGGCGACGTGATCGGCGGTCTTTGCGTGGCGGTTCTCGCCTATGCCGCCTTCGTCATTGCCGGGGTTCTGCAGTGATTTCTCAATTTTTCCAATAGCTTTCGAGGTCCGCCTAGATGCATCACGCCCGTCTCTCTCATTCTCCGCGGTTGCGCCGCGCACTCGACGTGCTGAAGGCCGCGAAAGGTGCGGTCAGCACGCTCGAGTTGGCCACAAAGGCGCAGATTTGTGCCGTCAATTCGGTGATCGCGGAGCTGCGCGACAATGGCGCGAAGATCAGCTGCCGGGTGGAGACCCGGGAGGGCAAACGCGTGTTCCTCTACACGCTGGAGAGCGCGCCGGAGGGCTCGCTGGAATGAGTACCGCGCGCAAGATGAGCCTGACCGAGCTTCCGGTCTCCGACATCGTCGCGAAGGACAGGCTGAGGCCGGTCTCGACAGCCGGTGTGGAGGCGGTGATGGCCTCGATCACCGAGCTCGGGTTCATGAAGGACCCGATCCATGTCCGGAAGATGCGCAAGAGCGGCGAGTTCAGGCTCCTGGCCGGCGGTCACCGTCTGGAAGCGGCTCGGCGGCTCGGCTGGGAGACGATCCCGGTCACCGCCTGGGACTGCAACGACGACTTCGCCCGGTTGATGGAGATCGACGACAACCTCGCAGGCGCGGAGCTGACGGCGCTGGACAGCGCGGTGTTCCTGGCAGCCCGGAAGCGGGTCTACGAAAAGATGTTTCCGCAGGCGGCTGCCGCAACCGGAGCGGACCTGGTTGCGAAGCGCTGGAATACGGCGGACATCATGTCCGTCGTATCCTTTGCCAGCACAACTGCCGAGAAATTCGGCCTGACTGAACGCCATGTCCGTCGTCTCGTCAGTGCCGGAGGAAACCTCGGTCCAGACGAGGTCGCCAAGCTGCGTGCCGCGCCGCGATCGGTAACGCTGAAGGACCTGATGGTCATCGGCAAGATCGGCAATCCCGTGGAGCGGTATCACGTCGTCGAAGCGCTCGCGGATGGATCGGAACGGTCGGCGGCCGCAGCGCTGAAGGCGTATCATTCCGTCGGCGAAAGGCCTGCCGACAGCGATCCCGTAGAGCAGTCGTACAGAAAGCTGGTGATACTCTACGACCGGGCACCCGCAGCCGCTAAGCGCCTCTTTGAAGATTTTCTGCGCGAGCGCGCTGCCGAGGCCGACAATGGCTAAGGCGTTCCGCCCCAACAAAGAGTGGTGGACGCCGAAGGAGCTGGCAGAAGCCAACCTTCCCGGCCTTCCGACCTCCGAGCGGCGCATTCTGGAACGCGCAAAGCGATTTGCTTGGAGGACGCACGCGCGATTGGCGCGCCGTCGGACGGGGAAGGGCGGCGGCTGGGAGTATCACTGGACGCTGTTGCCCGAGGTCGCCCAGGCCCGGCTCCTTGCCCAGGCCCGGAAGCCTGCTGCGGCACCTGCGACGGAGCCGGTCGACCGAACCGAGGCCTGGGCATTCTACGAACAGCAAACCGAAAAGCACCGCGAGGTGGCGCGGATGCGGCTCGAGGCGATCCAGATGGTCGAGACCCTTGCGCCGCATGTGGGCAAGGACCACGCGGTGCGCGAGGTTGCTCGCCTGCGGAAGTGCTCCTATCGGGCGATCTGGACCTGGCTGGCGCTGGTCGAGGGTATCCGTCTCGACGATCGCCTCGCCTATCTCATCCCGCGGTATTCCCGGGCAGGAAACCGCGGCACGAAAGCCAGTTTCTCACAGGACTTCTGGGAGTTCCTGAAGTCCGACTACCTTCGGCCTTCGGGCCCGAATTTTCGCGCGTGCTACCGGCGCGCGCTGCGCGTCGCCGAAGCGGAAGGGTGGGAGACCGCGGGCGAGCGGACCATGCGCCGCCACCTCGAGCGCGACGTCTCGGAATTGACGATGATCCTGCATCGTGAGGGCTCGGAGGCGCTGAAGCGGAGGTTCCCGAGCCAGACGCGCGACCGGCTTTCGCTTGAGGCCATGGAGGCGGTCAACGCCGACTACCATCGGTTCGACGTGTTCGTGCGCTGGCCTCTCGACGATGGCTCCGGCGGCTTCGAGATCGTGCGTCCGCAGATGGTGGCGTTCCAGGACATCTATTCCGGACGCATCCTCAGCTGGCGGATCGACCGCACGCCGAACAAGGTGGGCGTCAGCCTGGCGCTCGGCGACATGATCGAGCGCTTCGGCATTCCGGAGCGGATCGTCCTCGATAACGGGCGCGAGTTCGCGAACAAGTTCCTGACGGGCGGCGTGCCGACCAGGTTCCGCTTCAAGGTCAAGGATGACGATATCCCGGGCGTTCTCGTGCAGCTCGGGATCAATGTTCACTGGGCCACGCCCTATAGCGGCCAGTCCAAGCCGATCGAACGCGCGTTTCGGGACCTCTGCGAGGATATTGCCAAGGATCCGCGGTTCGAAGGCGCCTACACCGGCAATCGGCCCGATGCGAAGCCGGAGAACTATGGCTCCCGTGCCATCGCGCTCGAGGAGTTCATCCGGATCGTCTCGGAGGGCATCGAGGAGCACAACGCGCGGGGCGGACGCCGCGGCCAGACCACCATGGGACGCAGCATCCTCGAGACATTCGAGGAGAGCTATCGCCGCGCTCCGATCCGCAAGGCGACGGCGGAACAGCGCAGGCTGTGGCTGATGGGGGCAGAGGGCGTGAATGCCCATGCCAAGACCGGGCTGATCAAGTTCATGGGCAACGAGTACTGGTCCGCGTGGATGCACGAGATCGCGGGACAGAAGGTGGTGGCGCGCTTTGATCCGGCGGACCTGCGCGCGGGGCTGCAGCTCTATCGGCTCGACGGCACCTTCCTCGGCCAGGCCGCCTGCAAACTCGCGGCCGGGTTCTTCGACCTCGAAGAGGCGCGGGCGCACAAGTCGGCGCAGCGGCGCTGGATGAAGGCCGAGAAGGAAGCGGCCGAAGCCGCGCGGCGCTTCGATGCGGCCAAGCTCGGCGAGTTCCTCGACGGTGCCGCGCCGCCGGATGGTGCCCCGACCGAGCCCTTGGAGGCGAAGGTGGTCAGCTTGCCGCGGGCGCGCCCTCTGGAGGCACCTCGGGTTCAGCCCGCGCCCATGTCCCACGAGGAGCGCGCCGCGCGCGAGGCCTTTGTGGCGGATTTCAACGCCCGGAAAGCAGAACGTCAGCGCCCGACCGAGGACGAAGACGATCCGCGCTTCTTTTTCAGGCGCGCTCTTGAGATGGAAGCCCGTCAGGAGGCCGGAGAGCCTCTGACCCGCGACCAGGAACGGTGGCTGTCGAGCTACCAGCAGACCCCCGAGTACAGGGCTCAGAAGAGGATCCACGAGGATCTCGGCAGCGGGTTCGAGGGGGGAGGGAGTGGCGCGGCGGGTTAGGGCCCCGCGCGCGCCGAAACACCAAACGATGAGGAACGTATGTCACAGAGCAGTCTGATACACAACACTCTGGCACCGCTGAGAAACGTCGTCTCGTTCATGACGATGGTCGATCGTCTCCAGCATCGCAGCTCCGGCCTTCCGGGCATGGGCTGCTTCTACGGCCCGTCAGGCTTCGGCAAATCCATGGCGGGCATCTACTGCGCCAACCAGCTCGATGCCGTCCTGGTCCAGTGTGAAAGCGTCTGGAGCCAGAAGGCGCTCTGCGAGGCGATCATCCGCGAGCTTGGACTGACGCCGGAGCGCGTAGTCTATCGCATGGTCGCCCAGATCCAGCAGGCCCTGGCGGTACGCAACGCGCCGCTGATCATCGACGAGGCCGACTTCCTCGTGAAGAAGAAGATGGTCGAGGTGCTGCGCGACATCTACGAGAAAAGCTTCGTCCCGGTCATCCTGATCGGAGAGGAGGCGCTTCCGTCCAAGCTGCGCGAGTGGGAGCGGATCAACAGCCGCATGCTCGAGCGCGTCGCGGCGCAACCGATCGACGATAACGATTTCGATGCGCTTGCGAGGATCCGGGCGCCGAAGATCGTCCTCGGCGACGCGCTCAAGGCTTCGATCAAGCAGGCAAGCCAGGGCTCTGCGCGCCTGATCGTCAACAATCTCGATACCGTGCGGATCGAGGCACAGCGGCGCGGCCTCAGCGCGATCGATCTCGCCGATCTCAAGGGCGACCGGCTGCACGACGGCAAGCCGCCGCAGATGCGGAGGTTCGGATGAGTGCGAAAGTCGATCGGGCGACGCAGCGCGACGCGATGTGGGACGCGACCGAGCGCTTCGACGAGTTCTCGGCCTACGACCTCTCGGCGGCGATGCATGTCCAGGTCGAGCACGCCTATCGCGCGCTCAAGATCTGGATGCAGTGGGGCTTCGTCGAGCTCGTCCGCGTGCAACGCGGCAAGAACTTCTATCGCCGCAATCCGCTTCGGGCCGGTCAGCGCCCGCCGCGGACGGATGAGGACGGGCGTCGGCTCACCGAGACCACCCCTCAGGAGCGCATGTGGCGCGTCATGCGGCGCGGCGACAGCTTCACGCCGCTCGACCTGGTGATGCTGGCGTCGACGCCGGACGGACCCGTGTCCGAGGAGGAGGCGATCGAGTTCTGCCGGATGCTGGTGCTGGCGGACTACCTGAGGACCGAACGCAAGGCGCAGGCGGGCAATCCGCCGGTCTACCGGCTGATCCAGGACACGGGACCGAGACCGCCGCGCAAGCGCCGCGTTCACGGCGTCTACGACGAGAACCGCGACGCGTTCACCTATCTCGCAGGAGGTGCGCGCCATGACCGTTGAAACGGGCATTCAAGGCCCTGTCGAACGCGCGCGGCACGCCTGGGGCGCAGCTCTTCCCGCTTGGGTCGAGGGCCTTGCGCGTGCCTGCGCGGAGACGAGCCAGAACAGGGTCGCCAAGCGCCTCGGCGTCTCTGCCTCCCTGATCAGCCAGGTGATCAAGCGCACCTATCCGGCCGATCTGGCCCGGATCGAGGACATCTACCGCGGGGTCTACGAGGCCGCGACCGTCGACTGCCCCGCTCTGGGCACCATCGGGATGGACCGCTGCCGCCTTTGGCGATCGCGGGCCGGACGATTGAACACCGCCAATACGCTCAACGTCACCATGTTCCGGGCCTGCAACAGCTGCCCGCTCCACAACGGCGAGGAAGAGCAATGACCATCCCGCAGTACAAGATCGATCGCATCATCGAACTGGCACGGGAGAACGTCTCTCGCCTCGACATCGCGACGCAGGTCGGTGTGCCGGCGGAACGCGTCTACTCGATCATTGCGGAGCAGCGGAAAAAGGGCGTCCCGATCGCCCGGCCGACCAAGATGACCGGCAATTTCTGCACGAAGCCGCGGATCGTGATCGAGCAGCGCGTGCTGGACACGCTCGAACCTTTCGCTCTTCACCGCAACATGACGGCGCGCGAGCTCGCGGCCGAAATCCTCGAGCTCGTGGCGCGGGACGGGATCGTCGACGCGGTGCTCGACGATGGAGGCGCCCGTGACTGATGCGCCGAACCTCGCGCTGACCCTGACGCTCGCCGGCCAGGCCCTCGCCAAGATCGACCGCGCCGGTCCGCGCGGCGCCAGTTACGTCACCTACGCGGAGATCGAGGCGATGGCCGCGGTGCTCGCATCCGTCGGACTGCCGGCAATTCAAGCCGACCAGACGATCGACGATCCGCGCTTCCTGTCCAGCGAATGGCATCCGGACCGTATCCGGTGGCGCCTGGCAGAGATCGAAGAGCGCGACCGCGCGGCCGCATTCCCGACCCTTACCCAAGACCGAGAGGACTGACCGATGACCGAGTTCACCCCAGCACCCATTGCTTCCGGCCGTCGAGAGATCGACGGGCGGGAGTATCTCTATGACGCGAAAGGCGGCTTGCAGCCGGTCGAGACCGTCCGCGCCGAAGATCTTCTGGAGGACGAGACGGTCCGGAAGATCATTGGCTACGCGATGGCCCTGAGTTCGCAGATCGCGCGCTTCAAGGAGCACACCTTCAACGATCTCGGCGACTTTGAAGCGATCCTTGCGCAGGAGTACGAGGCCTCGAAGGGCGGCGCCAAGGGCAACAAGACCTTCATAAGCCACGACGCGCTCTTCAAGGTCCAGGTGGCGGTCGCCGACAATATCGATTTCGGTCCGCAGCTCCAGATCGCGAAGGCGCTGATCGACGAGTGCCTGAATGAGTGGGCCGCCGACGCCCGGCCCGAGCTGCGCGCCATCGTCACGCGCGCCTTCAACACCGACAAGGAAGGCACTGTGAACCGGGCGGAGATCTTCATGCTCCTCCGCCTCGAGATCACCGACGCGCGATGGCGCAAGGCGATGGACGCGATCCGGAGTGCGATGCGTGTGGTCGGATCGAAGACCTACGTCCGCTGCTACCAGCGTGCCGCGCATGACGCTGCCTGGGAACCCATCACCATCGATCTTGCGAAGGCCTGATCCGTCATCGGTCCTGGGTGATCGGACACCCCCGGGACCGCCCTCTCAACAAGACCCGAAGGAGAACATGACTATGACCTCCCCCCTGACCCTCTTCACGATCGCGGGCAAGGACTGCCCGATCTACACTCTCGACGGCAGACCGCCGTTCATGCTCGCCAGTGACTTGGCTGAGGTCTACGGCACATCGACCAAGGCGTTGAACCAAGCTGTCAAGCGTCGGCAGGCGCGTTTCCCAGAGCGGAATGTTTTCCGTCTCGAAGAAGCCGAGAAGGTACGTTTGCGGTCACAAAGTGTGACCGCAAACGCCCTCTCGTCGAAGGTTCGATACGAGCCGATGGCCTTCACGCATGCAGGGGCGAATATGCTCTCCGGCGTCCTCAAGGGGGAGATCGCCGACGCCGTCGCGGTGGCGATCAACGACGCGTTCACCACGATGGAACAGCGCGCGATGGCCGAAGCGCGCGCGGTCATCGCGAAGCTCCGCTCTGACAGCATCGTCAAGAAGCCGATCTACGGCCGCGTCCAGCAGGCGCTCCTGGAAGGTCAGAGCTTCGATCAGCTGTTCCAGGCGACGAACTATCCGCGCTGGAAGCTCGAACAGGCGATCAAGGAAATGCTTGGCCTCGGGCTCATTGAGCGCGCGCCCTCCGGGACGCAGCTCGGTCTCTTCTGGAGCGCGTGATCCGATGAAGAGCTTCTTCCTGCGGCACGTCCACTTCGATCAGTGGGGCACCGGCGACTGGAAGGTCGGCTTCGGGTGGTGGGATGGCGCCTTCGAGCTCTATCTCGGCCGGCGGATCCTGGTGTTCTCTAAGCATCCTGCGAGCCTGCGATGACGCGGGCTCTGCAGAAGCTGGTCCATGTCGGCTGTCGCGAGCTGGGGCTCGACGCCGAGGCGCGTCGCGACCTGCAACTGGCCGCGACGGGCAAGGCGTCGATGCGCGACATGACCGAGGCCGAGCTCGAGCTTGTTGTCGCGCGTCTCAAGGCCTCGGGCTTCAAGCCGCAAGTCGGGGCCCGGCCGACGCGGCGCGGCGCGCCCCGGGCGGACCTGAGGCTGATCCATGTTCTCTGGAAGAAGCTCGGAGAGGCAGGCCAGTTGCGCGATCCGTCGCGCGCGGGTCTCAACGCCTTCATCCGGAAGCGCTTCGGTCCTGTGTGGCAGGTGGTTCCGGCCGATGTCGACATGCTGCGGGAGCACATTCAGATCGACGATGTCATCCAGGCGCTGACGGCTTGGGGGCGCCGCAGCGCTATCGACTTCGACTGGGAGGAACACCGGTCGTGAAAAAGCCGCTGCTCCATGTCACCGACCACGCCGTCGTCCGCTATCTCGAGCGGGTGGCAGGCTTGGATATCGCGGCGATCCGCTGCGAGATCGGACGACGGGCGGAGCAAGCCATCGAGCACGGGGCCGCTGGCGCGATCTCCGGCGGCTTCGTCCACCGGATCGTGGACGGCTCTGTCGTCACCGTGACGCCGCACAACCAGCCGAAGATCGGGCAGGGGAAGCGGCGGGGATCGGCGCAGGATGACTGACGCTCCGCGCATTCCCGCCAATATCGCGCCTTTTGTCGACGTCCTGGGCGTCGATGCGACGGTTGGCTTCCTTCTCGAGTTCGGCGGCGCCGAGCTCTACTTCCCGAAGGCACCCAAGCGCCGCGGCCGGGTCGCGCGCCTCGTTGGCATCGAGAAGGCTCGGCAGCTGGCGGCGATGTCGGAGCGGCTGCCGGCACGCATTCCTCTCGCCAAACCGTGGCTCGCCCAGGTTCTCAGATCCCAAGGCTTGCCGAAATCGGAGATCGCTCGCAGACTGCGCGTCAGTGACGTCACCGTGCGCGCCTACCTTGCCCGATCGGCGGCTATCTCACCCCCCGATCAGCCCGATTTGCCCTTCTGATCCGGCCTTCCCCGCAAACCCTTGCGGGTGTTTTTGCATCCCCGGAACGCGGCATTCTGCACCTGCTCATTCCACACAGAGGCAGGTGCTCCAATGTCCCGGATCACAGACGGCTTGCTCGACAACATGCCCTACCGACCGGCGGTCTGCATTGGCGCCGAGATCGAGCCGACGATCGTCATCGCCCACGATACCGCCAGCCGGATCGCGCCAGGCTTGGCCGCGGGCTATCTGCGCAAGAACGACCGGAAGGTGTCGGTGCATTTCGTGATCGAGCGCGACGGCGCGATCGAACAGCAGGTGCCAGTGAACCGCCGCGCCAACCATGCCGGGCGGTCGGTCTATCACGGGCGGCAATGGTGCAACGGCTTCTCGATCGGTGTCGAGATGGTCAATCCCGGGCGGATGAGCCGGGAAAGCGAGACCCATGCTCTGGCCTGGTACGGGGACAGCTTCGAGATTGCCAGCTACGGCATTCAGGAGTGTACCACGCCGGAGCATGGGCACGGACTGTGGATGCCCTACACGCCGGAGCAGATCGCGACCTTCGTGGACCTGATGCAGTTCCTCTTCGACGAGCTGCCGACGCTTCATGACATCACGACGCATTGGTACGTCTCGCCCGGCCGCAAGGTCGACACCAACCCGCTCTTTCCGCTCGAGCAAATCCGCTCGCTGATCTTCGGCCGCGAGGATCCGCTCGACGAGGAGGCGGAGATCCTTTCGCGGGCTGTTGGGGCATCGGAGTTCGTGGAGATCAACACGCCGGGCGACACGTTGAACATGCGCCGCTGGCCGAGCTTCAACCCTAACGTCCTGGTCGCGATCCCGCACGGAACCCGCGTTCCCGTCCTCCGCAGCGGCACCTTCGAGGGCCGCGACTGGCACCGCGTTCAATACGCCGGCCGCGAGGGGTGGATCGTCGCCGACTACGCCGATTTCATCACCGAAAGGCAGCCCGCATGAACCTCCGGAAACTGACCGGCGTGGTCGCCACCGTCGCGCCGACGCTCGCCACCGCCCTGGGCGGACCGCTCGCGGGCGTTGCCGCGCGCGAGATCGCCGGTGCCCTGATCGGCGACAAGGACGCGTCGGAACATCAGATCGCCCGTGCAATCCAGCACGCCAGTCCGCAGGACCTGGTCAAGCTGAAGGAGATCGAGCTGCAGTTTCAAGCGGAGCTGGAAGCCGCGGGCGTGCAGCTCGAGGAGATCGCCGCGAAGGATCGTGCAAGCGCTCGGCAGCGACAGACTGCCACCCGCGACTGGACCCCGTCGGTGCTTGGTCTCGCGATCGTCCTCGGGTTCTTCGGGGTTCTCGCCTACATCTTCCGGTTCGGCCTGCCCGATAGCGGCAGCGAGGTTCTGCTGATAATGGTCGGCTCGCTTGGGACCATGACCACCCAGGTCGGAAACTTCTTCTACGGCAGCTCGGTCGGTTCGAAGACCAAGGAAGAGATCATCGCCGATCTCAAGGCGGGCGCATGATTTCTCTGATCTTCCACTTGGCCGCGCTGGTCGCCTTCCTCTTCGGCTCGCACCCGGCGACCGCCCAGGTCGAAACCGTCTGCGGTCCTCGCGCACCGCTCGTCGCGGCTCTGACCGAGACCTTCGGCGAAAGCCTGGTCGCTTCCGAAACCATCGAGGGCAAGCGGATCGAGCTGTGGTCCTCGAGCGGCCTCAAGCGGAGCTGGACGCTGCTTCTCGTACTCGAGGATGGCTCTGCCTGTTTTCTCGCGCAGGGAACGCTCGCCATTCAGCTCGAGGAGGGCGTCGATGCTTGATCTCGGGCCCAGCGCCTTCGCGGTCGCGTCGCATGTCTGCATGTGCGTGGCCATCGTCCTGGTCTTCGCCGAGGCACAGCGGGTGCTTGCAGTTCGGGGCGGGATCGGGCGCGTCATGGCGCCGGCGTTTTCGAGAGTGTCCCTCGCACTGGCGCTCTCGGCGCTCATCGTTGAGAGGGTCTATTACGTCCTCGCGCGCATCCTCGTGCCCTACGGTCTCGACCTCTGGTCCAAGCACCCCGCGCCGGAGCTCCTGTCGGGCTTTGTCACCCTGTCGATCTTCAACCTGGTGATCGCCAGCCGGCGCGCTGTCCCGGCCGGTCGTGACTGGATTGAGCCGGTCTCGGGCCAAGGCTTCCTTCTCGCGGCGATCTGGGTCGTCACGGTCTACGCTCTGTTCTGAGGCGCGCATGGGCGAACTATTCGAATGGCTGAAACTGACCGAGGTGATCGTCGGTCTCGTCGTGCTGATGATCAGCTCCGGCGCCGGGGTGTTTCTCTGGTGGGACCGGCGCTCGCGGAGCTATGTGGACAGCCGCACGATCGGGGTCGAGAGCTCGAACGCGCGCGTCACCGAGCGGCTGCAGAAGCTCGAGGAGAACGTCGACAAGCTTGAGCGTGACGTGAGCTCGATCAAAGACCGCCTGGACGCGCTGCCCACCGCCCGCGACTTCATGGAGGTCAAGGTCGCGATGGAGGGCATGAAATCGACCCTCCAGCAGCTCAGCGGCATGACCCAGACCCTCTACAAGGCCGCGTTCATCGCATCCGGAGGCAAGAGCTGATGTTTCCCCCTTGGCCCGTCGCGCAGGTCGAGACCGAAAAGCGGCGGCTCGAGGTCATCGTCAGGCTCGCGCATACGCCCGGCTACGAGCTGTCTGCGATGCTTTTGCGGGAGCACTGCCGCGCCGTCGGCGTGCCGACCAACACCGACCAGATGTCAGGCTGCCTGGCGTGGCTCGCCGAGCAGATGCTCGTGCTCCTGAAAGGCAGCGAGGACAGTCCCGTCGCCCGCCTCACTCCCCTCGGCCGAGAGACCGCTCTCGGCCACCGTCGGCACCCCGGTGTCATGCAACCCGATCCCTGAGGACCGCCATGCCCGACCTGAAAACCATCACCGAACACCGCCGCCTGGCCATTCTGCGTCATCTCGCGAGTGCCAGCACCTACACGTCGAACACCTCGATCCTGCACGACGTGGTCAACGGCGTCGGGGTCTCGACCTCGCGCGATCAGCTGATCGCGGCGCTGAGCTGGCTGCACGAGCAGGAGCTTCTCGAGATGACCGATCTCGGCGACGGCGTCGTGGTCGCCACCGCGACCGGCAGGGGTGTCGAGGTGGCCACGGGCGCCGCCGAGCATCCGGGCGTGCGCCGTCCGTCGCCGAGGGGCTGACGCATGCCGCCGCCGCGCAAGGTCGATCTGCTCCCCGAGGAGCTGCGCCGGTTCCTCCAGGAGGAGCTGAAGGCGCGGGGCTTCGGCGATTACGAGCAGCTGGCCGAGGACCTGAACTTCCGGCTTCAGGAGGAGGGGCTCGAGCTTCGGATCGGAAAGTCGGCGCTCCATGCCTACGGGCAGGAGTACCAGGAGTTCGTCCGCGTCCAGGAAGAGGCGAGCGCCTGGGCGGCCGACTGGATGAACCAGAACGGCCTCGAGGAGGAAGCGCAACGGCACAACGTGCTCTTCCAGATGATCACCTCGCTCGCCTGGAAGGTCATGCACGCGCAGATGACCAAGCCGGGCGACGAGATCGATCCCAAGGAGCTGCATTTCATCGGCCGGATGCTGAAGGACGTGATGGCGAGCTCGGGCATCCGCGAAAAGCTGGTGTCGGACGAGCGGGAGCGCGCGGCGCGGGAGGCGCGCCAGGCGGCAGCCGACAGCGTCGAGAAGAACGCGCGTCAGCTGGGCCTGACGGGCGAGACCGTCGCCGGCATCAAGGCGCAGATCCTCGGGGTGAGCGGGTGACGTATCTCGTCCGCGATATCGAGGTGCTCGGGCACAAGGTGACCGTCGATGACGTGATCGGTCACGCCGCTGTCTACCACGACGGGTCGATCGGCTGGGACACGCTCTTCGAGATCAAGAACCTGATCTGGGGGCGCGAGGCCCGCGCCATCGAGGTCTATCCCGCCGCCACGGATTTGGTGAACAGCTGCGCCTGTCGCCATCTATGGCGCCTCGGACCGCTCGACTTCTGTCCGAACCTTCTGGGTCCAGTCGATCGCGACGACAGCCTGCATGCGCGATACGTCAGGGCGTGGCGGGAGACGGAGGGATGATCTTACACCGCCCACGGATTGCCTCGTCCCTGCTTTACCGCACCGCGGCTCTCATTCTGCTGAAATTTGGCATCGCACCGAGGGCAGGAAAGACTGTAGCTCGAGGCGTTCCCTTGCAGCGCGACGAACTGCTTGTCGGTATCTGCACAAACCGGGCAGATTTTTTCCCAAAGGTGTTCGTTAGTCACCAATTAACCAAGAACAAGGATCCTGCCACCACCTCGCATCTCAAGCGGCACATACTTCTCTCGAGTGCTTTGAAAGGACTGCTCCTTTTCAGCGGCTTCTTTCAGCGTCAGGAGTTCAGTGCGCAGATCCACATTCGCACCCTTTACATCCAGCAACTGATCTTGGAGGACCAGAACCAGTTTCTGCAGCTCACGAGTTTTCTCGTCCGGCTGCTTTTCCTTCAGAAGACCTTTGATCTTCTGCACGAGACCGACGGCGCTCTCCGCAGTATCGATTGCGGTCTTCGTGTTGCCCAATGCGGTCAGAAAGCTGGCGACTTCAATCATGGCGCGAATCTCCTGGCGAGTTCGCCGCATGAGATCGTCCGCAGGGCAGCACTGCAAGCAGGTCACCCATGAGCGAACCGCTGACCGACGCCGAGTGGGATGAGCTCCGCGCCGAGAGCCGCCAGGCGCTGCCGGAGGCGCTGGACACCTCGGGCGGTCTCCCGGCGGTGCTTCTGCCCTATCAGGCTCGTCTCCTGGCGACGACGGGTATCGAGCAGCTCGTGGTCTGCGAGAAGAGCCGCCGGATCGGGATGACCTGGGCGGTGGCGGCGGACGCGACGCTGACTGCGGGCTCGCAGAAGCGCGCGGGCGGCATGGACGTGCTCTACATCGGATACAACCTCGATATGGCGCGGGAGTTTATCGATACTTGTGCGATGTGGGCCCGCGCCTTCATCCCCGCGGCCTCGGGCGTCGAAGAGTTCCTCTTCAAGGACCAGGGCGAGGGCGGCGAGGAGAAGGACATCAACGCCTTCCGCATCAAGTTCGCCTCCGGCTTCGACATCGTCGCGCTGACCTCGAAGCCCCGATCGCTGCGCGGTCGCCAGGGCTACGTGATCTTCGACGAGGCGGCGTTCCATGATGAGCTGGCCGAGCTTCTGAAGGCGGCGATGGCGCTCCTGATGTGGGGCGGCAAGGTCCTCGTCATCTCGACCCATGACGGCTCGGACAACCCGTTCAATCTTCTGGTCCGCGAAGTGAACGCCGGCGAGCGTGCTGGCAGGGTCGTTCGCGTGACCTTTGAAGAGGCCGTTGAAGACGGGCTTTACGAGAGGATCGCGCTGGTCACCGGCAAACCCGCGACGGCCGAGGCGCGCCAGGCCTGGATCGACAGCATCATGGGCTTCTACGGCGATGACGCCGACGAGGAGCTGCACTGCATTCCGAAGGCGGGAACCGGTGTCTGGCTGGCGGCACCGCTCATCGAGGCGCGCATGACCGCCGCGGCGCCGGTCCTGACGCTCGAGTTGCCGGGCAACTATCTCCAGCTCGACAAGGCCGCACAGGGCGCGCTGATCCGGCCCTTCGCGGCGGAGCTGGACGCCGTCCTGGGCGGACTGGACATGGAGCCGCATTTCGCGCTGGGCTTCGACTTCGCCCGCGTCGCCGACCTCTCCGTCCTGTCGCTCCTCGAGATCGAGAAGATGCTTCGGCGCCGCGAGACGCTCTCGATCGAGATGCGCAACGTGCCCGGCCAGGAACAGATTGCCATCGTCGGGGACGTCATGTCGGCCGTGCGCGAGCGGCTGGTGGGCGCGGCGTTCGACGCAACAGGTATGGGATGGATCGTCGCCGAGGAGATGGGGCGCAAGTTCGGCACCCGCGAGAACGAGGACAGCCCCGGCCTCGTCTGGCCGATCAAGTTCACCGAGGAATGGTATCGGCTGCATATGCCGCCCCTGAAGAAAGCCTTCGAGGACGACATGATCTCGATTGGTCGCTCGGATGCTCATCTCGGCGATCTCCGCGCCATTCGCGAGATCCGCGGCATCCCGAAGGTCCCGCCGGTCCGCACGGGCGAGACCGGGATGAAGCGGCATGGCGACTACGCAATCGCGCTGGCACTGGCGCATTTCGCGAGCCGGATGCGCTGGGTCGAATACGCCTATCGCGGTCTCGGCTCGGATGAGCGCGAGGCCCGCGAGGCCTGGGACGATCCCGATCACGAAGCCGGGCGAAACTGGTCCCGGCCGCCGCTCGGCGCGCAGATCAGGGGAGGGACGTGGTGATCAATGCTTCTGCTCGCGAGGTGAACAGACATGGCGAATAGACCGCAGCTACTCGACCGCTGGGGCAAGCCTGTGCGGCGCTCCGAACTCGGCCAGGAAATCGCCGCGCCGACCTTCGGCGGGGTCCGTTCGCCCCTGACCGGCTATCCTGGAGACGGTCTTGATCCGCGGCGTCTGGCGGCAATCCTGCGCGAGGCCGACGCCGGCGACCCGATCCGCTACATGGAACTCGCCGAGGTGATCGAGGAGCGCGATCCGCATTACCTGGGCGTCCTCGGGACCCGCCGCCGGTCGGTCAGCCAGATCGAGGTCACGGTCGAGCCAGGCGGCGATGACGCGCTCGACGAGGACTTGGCGCAGATGGTACGCGACTGGCTGAAGCGGGACGAACTGACCGAGGAGCTCTTCGACATCCTCGACGCGATCGGCAAGGGCTACAGCCACACCGAGATCATCTGGGATACGTCGTCGGGCCAGTGGATGCCGGAGCGTCTCGAGCGGCGCGATCCGCGCTGGTTCCGCTTCATGCGCCACGATCTCGCGACGCCGATCATGCTGGGTCCGCAGGGCGAGGAGATCGACTATCCGGGGTTCAAGTTCATCTTCGCCCAGATGAAGGCCAAGTCCGGATTGCCGCTCCGGTCCGGCCTGGCCCGCGTCGCGACCTGGAACTGGCTCTTCAAGGCGTTCACCCAGCGCGACTGGACCATCTTCACCCAGACCTACGGGCAGCCGCTTCGCGTGGGCAAGTACGGCGCGGGCTCGACCAAGGAAGATCAGAACACGCTCTTCCGGGCGGTGGCGAATATCGGCGGCGACTGCGCGGCGATCATCCCAGAGAGCATGATGATCGACTTCGTCGAGGCGCAGAACGTCGGCAGCTCGACCGAGCATTACGAGCGGCGCTCCGACTGGCTCGACAAGCAGATCTCGAAAGCGGTTCTCGGGCAGACCGCCACGACGGACGCGGAAACCGGCGGGCTCGGCTCGGGAAAGGAGCACCGCGAGGTCCAGAAGGATATCGAACTCGCGGACTGCCGCAGCCTCGCGGCCATTCTGAACCGCGATCTGATCCGTCCGTGGATCCAGCTCGAGCGCGGGCCGCAGCTGCGTTACCCGCGCCTCGTGATCGAGCGCACGGAGGAGGAAGACCTCAAGGCATGGTCCGATGCGATCGGTCCGCTCGTCGACAGGGGCCTGCCGGTTCCGATCTCCGCCGTGCGCGACAAGTTTCAGGTGCCCGAACCGAAGGATGGGGAGGAAATCCTGCGTCCGAGCGCCAAATCAGGGCCGCAGAGGATGGACGAGGGCGCGACCGGCGACGCAATGGGGTCTGAGAGCGCCGTTAAATACCCATTGAATGGCCGTTACGGTTCTCGGAGGGGCGCACCCCCCGAAATCGCCTTGCAGGCCTCAGAGGGCCGCTCAGAGGCTCTGGCATTTTCAGTGGATCGGCTCGTGGCAGAGGGGGCGGCGGTCTTCGAGCGGATGCTTCTCAAGATCGAGGCCATGCTTGAGACGTCAAGTTCGCTGCCGGAGTTTCGCGACCAGCTGCTCTCGGCGTTCCCGGCGCTCGACGAGGATGACCTCACGGAGCTGATGGCGCAAGCGCTGAGCGGAGCGCACCTCGCCGGTCGGGCCGAGGTGGAGGAGGAAAGCGGTGGCTGATATTGCGGCCACTCTCCGGCGTCCTTTCCCGGAACAGATCGCCGCATTCAGGGCGCGCCTCGGCGACCTGGTGCCGACCGCGCGATGGGACGATATCCGGCGCAGCGCGCATGATCGGGCGTTCATGGTGGCTGGAGCGACGAAGGCCGATCTTCTCGCCGATCTCGCGGCCGCGGTGGACAGGTCGATCTCGGAAGGCCTCGGCATCGAAACTTTCCGCGCCGAATTCCGGCGGATCGTCGACGCGCGCGGCTGGCACGGCTGGACGGGAGAGGGGCCGAGAGCCGGCGAGGCTTGGCGCACCCGCGTGATCTACCGGACCAACATGCGCACGAGCTATGCCGCCGGTCGCATGGCGCAGCTGCGCGAAGCCGGCTTT
Source organism: Litorisediminicola beolgyonensis (assembly GCF_042679605.1). Lineage (NCBI taxonomy): Bacteria > Pseudomonadati > Pseudomonadota > Alphaproteobacteria > Rhodobacterales > Paracoccaceae > Litorisediminicola > Litorisediminicola beolgyonensis. The sequence goes on along the minus strand of NZ_JBHTMU010000016.1, from coordinate 52,871 downwards.
CCGCTCTGGGTATACCGCCATGGGGGCTCGCTCGAGCCCCGCCTCGAGCATCTGGGCTGGGACGGGCTCGTCCTGCCGGTCGATCATCCGTTCTGGGCAACGCATGCGCCGCCCAACGGCTGGGGATGCAGCTGCTACATTCTGGGTGCGCGCAACCTGGCACATGCCCGCCGTCTCGGCGGTCGGATGTTCGAGGCTCCAGAAGGCTGGGAAAAGATCAGCCCCAGGACCGGCGCGCCGGTCGGCATCGACAAGGGGTGGGATTATGCACCTGGTGCCACCGTGACCGACACGATCCTCGCGCTCCGGAAGAAGCTCGACGAGCTGCCGCCGCGTCCGTCGATCGACCTCATCCAGTCCTGGCTCGTCAGCGACGTGTTCAAGACCTGGTTCGCGGCGCCGCGCGGCCTTTCGCCGCTCGTCCGGCTGCCCGAGGAGGCCGCCGCCCGCATCGGCGCTCAGCGTCGCGTGGCCGATCTCTCTGCCGAGAGCGCGCTGAAGCAGGCGCGCGCGCATCCCGAACTCACGCCGGCGGATTACGCCCTCGCGCAGCTGACCGTCGACGATCCCACCCATACGGTTCAGGACAGCCCTCTCAGCCTCGTCTTCATACGCGATGCCGATGACGGCCATCTCCTGGTCGTGAAGGCGACGCGCAGCGGGCAGGGTCTGTTCGTGACGAGCTTCCGTCGAATGAGCGCCCGGGCGGTCGAGCGCCAGCGGTTGATCGACAGGCTCCTGAGGCGGGAATGATGCGGACGGTGGGGCCCCGCAGCCGACCGAAGTCGGAAACCCCACATATCGCTCCGGGCCGATCGCCCGTGCTACGGCCGCGAGAATATTACCGTGTCACGTCCGCACCAGCACCAGAGATAGCATGATCGAGGTCGAACTCAAAGACGACGAGTTGCAGCGCGTCCTGGAGCGCCTCTCTCGTGCCGTGACCGATATGACGCCGGCGATGCAGGATGTCGGCGAGCTCCTCGTCGACAGCACCAGGCAGGGGTTCGCTTCCGGAGCGTCGCCGGACGGCACGCCCTGGGCGCCGAAATCCCAGGCGACGATCGACGCTTACCGCCGCCGGGAAGGCAAGGGACCGAACGCGCGGATCGATTTTCGCCCGCTCTTCGGTCCGACCGGAAGCCTGAGCTCCACCATCTTCTCGCAGGCCGGGCCCACCAGCGTGGAATGGGGCTCTCCGATGATCTACGCCGCCGTGATGCAGTTCGGCGCCGAAAAGGGCGCATTCGGAACCATGTCGAACGGCAGCCCGATCCCCTGGGGACGGATCCCGGCGCGGCCGTATCTAGGGCTCTCCGACGAGGACCGGAGCAATATCGCCGCCACGCTCGAGGAGTGGATCTCCGACGCCGGCGGTGCCCGGGATTGACCGGCGAAGAGGCTCCGGGCAGGCTGATTTCGGAGTAATTTGGCGCAATACCCGCAAACCCTTGCGGGTGTTTTTGCTTTTGGCGACCGGCGAATATCGGTGCCATGACACGCTCCGCCCTTTCCACCGCTCTCATGAGTGCTTCCGCGATCCCGGCCGAACCCTCGGCCGAGGCGCCGGAGTGGATCCATCTTCTGAACCTTGGCGAACAGCACACGGCTGACAGCCGAGGTCCGTACCAAGTCGCCGATCTCGAGGAGATCATCGCCGCGAGCCTTCAGGCCGCGGAGGGTCTCGACCTGCCGATCGACGAGAACCATGCGACCGATCTCGCCGCGCCCAAGGGCGGTGCCGCTCCTGCGCGCGGCTGGATCAAGGAACTGCAAGCCCGCTCCGATGGCATCTGGGGCCGGGTCGAGTGGACCAAGGCCGGACGGGAGATGGTCCAGGAGCGCGCCTACCGGGCGATCTCGCCCGTCGTCACCCACGACAAGACGAAGCGCATCCGCGCCATCCTGCGCGCCAGCCTCGTCAACCGACCGAACCTGCGCGGGCTCGCCGCGCTCAACATGGAGACCGACGAGATGTCGTTTTTGCAGAAGCTCGCCAAGGCTCTCGGCCTCGGCGAGGACGCGTCCGAGGCGGACGTTCTGGTCGCGGTGAAGAAGTCCGGCAATTCGGACACCACCGCAATGCAGTCGGCGCTGTCCGACGTGAGTGTCGCGCTCGGGCTCGCGGAGGATGCGGATCCCTCGGAGATCGTCACCGCGGCGCAGGCCGCGATGTCCAGCGGCGACGACAGTGACGAGATCATCACCTCGCTCCAGTCCGAGCTTGCCGGTGTCACCACCCAGCTCAACGAACTTCGCTCCGACCGCACGCGCGAAAAGGCGGAAGCCTTCGTCGACGGGGCGATCAAGCGCAACGTGGTCGGCGTGAAGCCGCAGCGCGAACGGTACATCGCGATGCATCAGCGCGACGCCGACGAAACCGAGGCGCTGATCAACGGTCTGCCGACCCTGGGCCCCTCGGGCACCTCGATCGAACCGCCCGCGGCGAAAGGCGACACCGTCTCGCTGAACTCCGCGCAGCGCGAAGCCGCAAAGCTCCTCGGCATTCCCGCCGCGGACTACGCCAAGACGCTCGAGACCGAGCGTGAACAGCAGGAGACCTTCTGATGGCGCCGCTCACCCAGGACCGAAACACGCCGCGCTCCGAAGGCGACAATCGCCAGGGCGCCGCAGCCGCCGGCGCGATGATCTATGCCGGCGCGATCGTCATGCGCAACGCGACCGGCTTTCTGGTCGAAGGCCAGACGGCCACCGGCCTGGTCGGCGTCGGCTGTGCCCAGGAGCGGGTGGACAATTCGGGCGGGGCCGATGGCGACCAGACCGTCGACTACCTGCCGGGTGTGTTCCGCTATGCCAACTCGGCCGCCGCCGACGAGATCGTCGCCGCGGATATCGGCAGCGCCTGCTTCGTCGTCGATGACCAGACGGTCGCGAAAACGGATGGGACCGGCACCCGGTCCCGCGCCGGCATCGTCGATGCGGTGGACGCCAATGGCGTCTGGGTCCGCTTCGACGAAGCCCTCAGCAACGCCGCGTAAGGAGAGCCTTGATGCTTGTGAACGCCGCAAATCTCGACGCGCTCCGCGCCGGGTTCAAGACCACCTTCCAGAACGGCCTCGGGCAGGCGTCCTCGATGTACACCAGCGTCGCTACGCTGGTGCCCGCATCGACCAAGGAGCAGAAGTTCGGCTGGCTGGGCAAGATCCCGAACGTGCGGGAATGGATCGGCCCGCGCGCCGTGCAGAACCTCACCCAGCACGACTACACCATCCGCGAAAAGCCGTGGGAGCTGACCATCGGCGTCGATCGTGACGATATCGAGACCGACAATCTCGGCATCTACACGCCGCTCTTCACCGAGATGGGCATGTCGACCGGCGCCAAGAAGGACGATCTCGTCTACGGCCTTCTGAAGAACGGCTTCGCCGAGGAGTGCTACGACGGCCAGTTCTACTTCGACACCGATCACCCGGTGCTCGATGAAGACGGCAACGTGACCACCGTGGCCAATACCGACGGCGGCGCCGGTGCGCCCTGGTTCCTGATCGACGCAAGCCGCGCGCTCAAGCCGATCATCCTCCAGCAGCGCAAGGATTTCGAGTTCGTCGCCCGCGACCGGCTCGACGACAGCAATGTGTTCTCCAACAAGGAGTTCCATTACGGCGCCGACGCCAGGATGAACGTGGGCTTCGGCTTCTGGCAGTTCGCCTGGGGCTCGAAGCAGACGCTCAACGCGGCGAATTACGCCACCGCGCGGGCGGCGCTCATGGGGATGAAGGGCGATTACGGTCGCCCGCTCGGGATCAAGCCGGGTCTCCTGGTCGTGCCGCCGTCGCTCGAAAGCGCGGCGCGCAAGATCCTCAACTCCGAATATGCCGCCGGCGGCGAGACCAACGAGTGGAAAGGCACTGCCGAACTGCTCGTGGTCCCGTGGCTCGCGTAACGGAGGCTGAGCGATGACCGATCCGAAGCCGACCCGTGAAGAGCTCGAGGCGCGCGCCAAGGAGCTCGGCGTCGAGTTCCGCGCCAATATCGGCGACGAGACCCTGGCCGAGCGCGTCACGCAGGCCGAGGCCGCGGCCGCCAACTCCTCCCAGCCGAAAGCGCCGGACGCCACTCCCTCGTCGGATCTCGCTTCGGCCTCGACCGGGGCGGCTGGCCCCGCCCCGGTCCTCGAGGAGGGCGAGGACCTCGTGGTCGAGGTGATCGGTCCCAAGAAGGGCCGGTGGCGTGCCGGACGACACTTCACCCCTGCGCCGACGGTGATCCCGCTGTCGGAGCTCTCGGAACACCAGAAGCACGCGCTGATCTCCGATCCGCGCCTGCTGGTGACGACGCGACCCGCGCAACAGGCGTAACGCGCGGTCCAAGCTCCGCCCGAGGGCGGGGCCTCTCCGGCGGCGGGGGGAGCAGCCGCCGCCGGAATTTCCAACCGCGGAGCGACCGCAATGCCCTACATCACCCTGTCCGAGCTCATCGACCGATACGGCGAGCGACGCATCGTCGACCTGACCGACCGCGGAGATTTGTCGACCGGTGTTATTGATGCCGACACCGTGGCCCGCGCGATCGCGGACACCGATGCGGTGATCGATGGATACCTGGCGGCCAAATACGCGCTGCCGCTTGCCGAGACGCCGCCGATGATAGCGGACCTGGCTCAGGCGATCTGCATCTACAAGCTCCACAGCTACGAGCCCGACGGGAAGGTCCAGGCGGATTACGAGCAGGCGCTCAAGATGCTCGCGCAGATCTCCTCCGGCACCATCCGCATTCCGGGCGCATCTGGCATCGAGCCCGCGACCACGGGCGGCTCCGGCGCGCGTGTGACCGATCGCGAACGTCCGATGACCGAAGCCAGCCTCAAGGGCTTTGTCTGATGTTCGACGATGTCAAAGCCCGGCTCGAAGCCAGCGTCCCCGATCTCGCCGGGCGGATCGAGGGCGCGGCGGAGTTTTCCGCGCTCCAGCGCGACAATCGCCTGCCGCAGTCCACCGTCGCCGCCTTCGTGCTGCCGCTCGGTCTCACCGGCGGACAGGCGACCTACGCCACGGGTCTGTTCGCGCAGGCGCTGACCCGATCCGTCGGCGTTCTGTTGTTCTTCAGCTCGACGGACCGCACCGGCGAGCGCGCGCTCGAGCGGCTGGAGCCGTTCGTCGACGAGGTGATCGCCGCGATCGCGGGCTGGGCGCCGGCCGATGAGGTCGGCGTTTTCGAGCTGGCGCGCGCGGGGCTGGTCTCCGTCGGCAAGGGGCGCATGGCCTACCAGATCGATTTCCGCATCAACGACCAGCTGAGGATACCGGCATGAGCAAGCCACTTCCGAGCGCGGGGGGCAGCTACACCCGCGACCCGAAAACCGGCGCGTTGAAGACGCGCGAGAAGCCCACCGCCCAGCCAGCGCCCGCCAAGTCGCGGCAGGCTGACACCGGCAAGGAGACCGACGTATGATCCGCTGGCGCGACAAGATCCTCCTCGCGAAGATCGAGACCACCTACGCGACCGACGCGACGCCCACCGGTGCCGCCAACGCGATCCTGGCAACCGAGGTGTCGCTCAACCCGATGGAGGGCGAGGACGTCAGCCGCGAGTTGGAGCGGCCGTTCCTGGGCGCGCAGCCGACGATCCCCGTCGACGTGCATGCGACGCTGTCCTTCCGCGTCGAGCTGGTGGGCTCCGGCACCGCCGGCACGCCGCCGGGCTGGGGTCCGCTCCTGCGGGCCTGCGGCTGCGCCGAGACGGTGAACGCGGGAACCGATGTCGTATACAACCCGGTCTCGGATGCGCATGAGGCGGTGTCGATCTACCTGTGGATCGGCGGCACCCGGTATGTGCTCCTGGGAACCCGGGGCACCGCGACGTTCCGCGTCAACGCCTCCGGCATTCCCTATATCGAGTTTCAGTTCACCGGGCTCTTCACCCAGCCTTCGGAGACCGCCAAGGTCACGCCGGATGTCTCGGCGTTCCAGAAGCCGCAGGTCGCCTCGAATGCCAATACTCCGGTCTTCCTCCTCGCGGGGACAGCCCTGGTCATGCGGGCGTTCTCGATGAACCTCGGCAATGCGGTCGAGGGGCGTTTCCTGATCGGCAGCGAGGATATCCTCATCACCGATCGGGCCGACCAGATCGAGGTCACGGTGAACGCCGTGCCGCTCACCACTCTCAACCCATACCAGCTTGCCGCGGATCAGACCGACGTCGTTGTCGCCTTGACCCACGGGGTCGGGGCGGGACGGATTTCCTCGCTGGCGGTGCCGAAGGCGCAGATGCAGCGCCCGTCGGGGCTCGAGAACAGTCAGGGGATCACCGAATGGCCCCTTCGCTTGGTTCCGCAGCCCGATGCTGGCAACGACCAGTGGACGCTGACCCTGACATGAGCGCCTGCCTGGTCATGACCCTGCGCGGACAGCGCGCGGGGCAGGGTCGGGCCTCGCGCGGTCTTCGACTTGTCCACTCCAACCCCTCTCTCGATCGGAGCTCCCCGATGTTCAAGGTTCTCTCCCAGCCGACATTCTCTCACCAGGTCCGCGTCATGGTTCCCGTCGACGGTGGCCATGAGGAACAGACGTTCCGCGCGACGTTCCGCGTTCTGACAGAGAGCGAGGCGAAGAAGCATGACGCGAAGACCGGTCCCGGTATCCGCAGTTTCCTCCGCACTGCGATCGTAAAGCTCGACGAGCTGGTCGGCGAAGACGGCAAGGAGCTGTCCTACAGCGACCAGCTGAAGGACCGGTTGCTCGACATGCCCTATGTGCGGATCGCGCTTCTGCAGACCTACAGCGACGCGGTCTCGAAGGCCGCGACGGGAAACTGAAATGGGCCGGCCGCGCCTGGGCGACGGGTGCGGCTGGCCCGGCCGAGGACAGCGATGGAGCCCTGGCCGATGCGCGTCGCTGGGGGCTCGACCTCTCGATCGAGGATCTGAGGCCGGAGAGCGACGACGGGCTCTGGCCGGAGCATCTCGCCGCCTTCGAAGCCTTTCTCGAGGTCGCCTCGCAATGGCGGATCATACCGCGCCAGGCGGCCGCGCCCTACTACGCGGGGCTCGATTTCGGAGCGGCGGAGGCGGGGCTGAGATTGGCGGGCGTTACGGTGACGCCCGAGCTCTGGGCGCAGGTCCGGGTGATCGAAAGCGCCGCGCGGGCGGCATTGAACGGGGTGTGAAATGGCCTTTGTAGTCAGCGGCGAAATCAAGGCCGACGGAAAGCAGGCCCAGGGCGAGATCAAGCGCACCAAGGCCGCTCTCGACGAGGCGGCGGGCGCGGCGGACAAGGTGGGCCGATCCGGCCGACGCGGTGCCGCGGGCGTCCGGGACTTGGGCGGCGCGGCATCGAGCGGTGCGGGATCGGTCGAGCAGCTGTCCCAGGCAGAGGCCCGTGCGGCGCGCAACGCCATCGATATGGAAGCCGCCAACCGCCGCGCGGCGGGATCGATCGGAAACCTGACGGCCCAGTTCAACGATATCGGCGTAATGCTCGCGGCGGGTCAAAACCCTCTCCAGCTGGCGATCCAACAGGGCACGCAGATCACCCAGGTCATCGGCCCGATGGGAGCGACGGGCGCGGTCCGCGCGCTCGGCGGCGCATTCCTGTCGCTCTTCTCGCCGATTAACCTGATCACGCTCGGCACCATCGCCGCCGGCGCCGCGATCACGCAATGGCTTCTCGGCGCGGGCGAGGAGGCGCGGACCTTCGAGGATGAACTCGGCGATCTCAACGATCGGGTCTCGGCCTATCGCGAGGCCGCTGATCTCGCGACGGCGAGCACGGCCGACCTCGAGGAGCGGTTCGGTTCCGCCGGCGCGGCCGCGCGCGCCTTCCTGGGCGAGATGGCGAACGACGCGCGGATCGCTGCGGAAAACCAGATCGCAACGGCGATGGCACAGTTGTCGGAGGAGATGGACAGCAGCCTCTACGGCATGGGGCAACAGTTCGGGTTCACGCCTTTCGAGCTGACCTTCAGCATCAACCGCGAGAGCCGGACCGAGCTGCGCGGCCTCGTGAACGAGGTGATCGCGGAGCTCGAGGTTCTGGGCGCTGCGGCCAGCATGTCGATCGACGAGCGGATCGAGGCGCTCAAGAGCCTCGCCGCGGCTGTTCGTACAGCCGCCGATTTCGACGGGCAGCGCTCGCCGGGGGAAGACGCGCTCCTCGACCGGATCAACGGTCTGGTCACAAAAGCGTACGAACTGCAGGCCACAACGGAGCAGATCAGCGACAACCTGCAGACGATCCCGGACGATGTCGGCGTCCCGGTCGTCAATCCCAACGTCCAGCGCTCCTACGAGCTCTTTTACCGAACCCGCATTCAGGGTGAGGAACTCGCGGGACGCGCGGCCGAGGCGGCGCGGCAGTCGCGGGAGCGCGCGCTTGCCACGGCTGCGGGCATGCTCACGAGCCTGAGCCGGGAGGCCGAGCTTCAGGGCGCGATTGCGCGGTTCGGGGCCGACAGCGCCCAGGTCGCGGAGGTGCGTGCCGCCAACGAGCGCGAGGTCTTCGAGGAAACGCTGGCGACGCTCAATGTCTCCGAGGAGCTGAAAGCGGAGTTGCGCCAGGCGTTTCTCGAAGCACAGGCCCTGGCGATGCTCGACATGTCGGCCGGGATCGACACGGCGACGTCATCGGCCGCGCAGTTGTCGGAACAGCTTGGGATCGCCTACGCCACCGCGGTCGCGATCAAGTCGATGAACGCGTCGGCTGGCGCAAAGGGCCCGGACGACGCGCGCGCGCAGCTCTATGACCAGGGACGCCTCGGCGGCGCAATCGTCGGCGGGACGGTTGCCTACAAGACGCCGAAGATATCGAGCCGCGGCCGGACGGGCGGCGGGCGACGTGGGGGCGGCGGGTCCGCTGGCGGCGGCAGAAGCGAGGCGGAGCGCGAGTACGACAGCAATCGCGAAGCGCTGGAACGCCTCATCGAGAGCGAGCAGAAGGAGATCGATCTTCTCCGCGAGCTCGACCCGGTTCAGCGTGAGATGATCCAACATCGCGAGGTCCTGAAGGCAGCGACCGCCGCCGAGCGCGCCCAGATCGAGCAGCTCATCGGTGTCCGGATCGCCGAAGAGGTCGCCATGCGCCGCGCGACCGACAGCACCGAGGCCCTGCGCGACGGCGTCAACGATCTCCTGAACGACATCATCACCAACGGCGCCTCGGCGCAGGAGGTGCTTGGAAGCCTGCTGTCGGCGCTGACCCAGGGCGCGATCTACGGCACCGGCATGTTCGGCGGGCTGTTCGGGGGCGTTTCGATCGGCGAGCTGCTGTTTCCGTCTCCGGGCGTTCCGGGGCGCGAGCGGGGCGGCAAGGTCTATGCGGGCCAGCCCTATGTCGTCGGCGAGCGGCGGCAGGAGCTCTTCATTCCCGACACCAACGGCTACATCGCGCCGCGGGTCCCGGAGGGCGGTGGCCAGGGTGGCGTCGTGCGTGTCGAGATCGCGGCCAGCGCCGAGTTCGACGCGAAGATCCGCACGGTGAGCCAGGGCGTCTCGGCGCAGGTCGTTCAGGAATACGACCGCAACGTCCTGCCCGCCAGCGTCCAGCGGATCGGCAAGGACCCGCGGAGCATCGGCTGATGGCGCTTAGCTGGCCCATTCCCCTGTCCGGCTTCTTCGAGGACTTGCCCATCTCGCAGGTGAGCTTTTCGCTTGGGACAGCGCAAACCACCTCCGAGACGGGCGGTGGCGACGTGATCAAGCATCAGCTCGGCGCGCGGCTCTGGATGGGCGAAGTGCAGCTCGGGGCGACGCCGCTTTCGGACATGGCGGCGATCGAGGCCCGGCTTGCCCTGCTGGAACAGCCCGGCGCGTCGCTTCTGATCTACGACCGGCGGAAGTCGAACCCGCGTCTTGACCCGGCCGGCGCCACTATCGCCGCCGCCAGCCCTGTGATTGCGAGCCTCTCCGTCGACGGGCGCGAGCTTGCCCTGGAGGATTTGCCGGCAGGATATGTGATCAGCCAGGGCGACATGCTCGGGTTCAGCTACGGCTCGAACCCCCTGCGCCGGGCCTTGCACCGCGTCGTCACCGGCGCCACCGCCGACGGCACGGGGGCGACGGGTCTCTTCGAGATCACTCCCGTCATCCGCCCGGGCGCGGCGCTCGGCGCGACGGTGACGCTGTCGCGACCGGTCTGCAAGGCGGTCATCACGGAAGCGCAATACGGCTCCGGCCGCTCCCTCATCAGCCGCGGCGCCAGCTTCGCCTGGCGCCAGACCTTGAGGTGACGCGATGCCAGAGCTCGATCCCCTCGTTCAGGCCCAGCTTGCGGAACGTCGCGGCACCGCCGCGATGGTGCTGGTCTGGCTCGTCGCGAAGAACCGCTCCACAGGCGCGCCCGAAACCATCGGGTTCTGGACCGGCGACGATCATGAGAATTTCACGATCCGCGGCGAGACGCGCCTCTACTACGGCGCCGGCGCGGTGATCGACGTGGGCGCGGTGCGCTCCGGGGTGGGGATCCGCAAGCGCAATCACCGTCTGAGGCTGCCTCCGATGCTGGCCGAGACCCGCCAGGCGCTGCGCGGGTATGAGCCCCGACAGGCCCGGGTCGAGGTCCATGTCTGTCCGATGGACCTCGACAGTGGTCGCCCGCTGGCCGAGCCGTTTCGCATCATCAAAGGGGTGCTTGAAGGCGCCCCTGAAACCCTGGGCCAAGAGGGCGGCGCCTCCTTTACCGAGCTGCGCATCGCAACCGGGACCAGGCTCACCGAGGGTCTTCCCGCCTACAAGTCGAACGCCGCGCTGCAGGCGGTCAACCCAACCGACCGCGGCCGGGAATACAGCGATCTGGGCGAGGAATGGCGCGTGCGCTGGGGCGTGGTGACATGAGCCTGCCGCTGCACGACCGCCCCGCGGTCCTCCGCCGGTACCTCGCGAGATGCCGCGGGCGGACAATCGAGCCTGGCCGCTTCGACTGCGCGCTCTTCGCGGCCGATTGGTTCCAGCTTTGCGCGGGCGTCGATCTGGCAGGGGCCTGGCGTGGGCAATACCGGAGCTTCGAGAGCGGCATCGCGCTCCTGGAAGGTGGCACCCATGTCGATGTCCTGCGCTCTCATGCCGAACCGGTCCTGCCAGGCTTCGCTCTGACCGGCGATCTGGTCGTCATCGATGTCGATCCCCTTCCGGCGCTCGGGATTGTCGCCGACGGCCGCGCGCATGTTCTCGCACCATCGGGCGGGCTCGATACCGTTCGGCTGGCGCGCGCGTCGGAGGTGTTCCGGCCATGACGCGCGTGACGTTCCTCCTGACGGCCGTCCTCGCTCTGGTCCTTTCGGCCGGGCCTGCGGACGCGGGACCTGTCGTCGGCGTGATCTCGGCGATCGGCACCTGGTTCGCGGCTCAGACCGTCGTGGTTCAGATCGGGATCCGGCTTGCGGTCGGATTGGCGATCAGCCTCCTGACGCGACCCAAGATCGATCGTCCGAAACCGCCGAGCATCCAGACGAACTTCACCACGTCCGGCGGCACTGAGCCCCAGAAGACGATCGTCGGGCGCTTCGCGACGCACGGTCATCGCGTCTATCGCAACAGCCACGGCGGCAGCGAACGGGTTCTCTACACGCGTGTGGTCGAGCTAGGCGACCTTCCTGGCGTAACGCTGCGCAAGGTCTTCATCGGCGGCCAGGACGCACAGGTCGATTTCGGTCAAAGCCTCGAATACGGCTTTGCGCCCGCTATCGCTTACGAGGGCACGCGCAAGGGGCCGTTCGGCTCCCAGGAGCCGGTGACAAACGCCAAGGTTCTCTTCTTCAATGGCGCGCAGACCGCCGCCTCCGCCTACCTGGTCGATCAATACGGCGGGCGCAGCAACTACGTCTGGACGACCGATCACGTTCTGACCCGGATCCCCTATGCGATCGTGGTCTGCCGCGGGAATCCCAAGGTCTTCAGCGGCGTGCCGGAACTGCGTTTCGAACTCGACGGCATCCCGCTTTACGACCCGCGCAGCGATGACACTGCCGGGGGTACCGGGACGCAGCGGTGGTCAGATCCCTCCACCTGGGCGCAGACCGACAATCCGGTCGTCATCGTCTACAACATCCTGCGCGGTATCAAGTTGGGCGACGGCCGGGTCTGGGGCGGCGAGGCTGAAAGCGATGAGGATCTGCCGTTCGATCGATGGACTGCGGCCATGAACGTGTGCGATCAGCTCGTCGGCACGGCCAACCGCAAGCGGTATCGCGCCGGCATCGAGATCAGCTTCACCGAAGCGCCGGCTGGCTACATCGAGGAGCTCCTGGCGGCCTGCAACGGGCAGATCGCCGAGTTGGGCGGCGTGTTCGACATTCAGGTCGGTGCGCCGGAGGTGCCGATCACCGCGATCACCGACGACGATGTTCTGATCAACAGGCCTCAGGAGTTCGAGCCTTTCCCGTCCTTTGACGCCATCTATAACGGCGCCAGCGTCACGCATCCCTCGCCGGCCGCCCTGTGGAACGGTCGCGAGCTCGATCCGGTCCTCTTCCCCGATCTGGAGGCCGACGACGGCTTCCAGCGTCTCTATGACGTCCAGCTGTCTACCGTTTTCAACGCCCCCCAGGCGCGCCAGGTCGCGAAGGAGCTGGTTCTCGACAACCGCCGTCATCGTCAGCACGTCCTCTCTCTTCCGCCGGACTATGTCTTCCTGTCGCCGCTCCGGACCATCTCTTGGACGAGCGACTGGAACAGCTACACCGACAAGGCTTTTGAGGTCGGAGAGATCACCTACGACCTGAGGACGCTTGTCGTCCAGGTCTCCCTGCGTGAGCGCGACCCGGACGATTTCATCTTCGACGACACCCTCGTGCAGCTGGATCCGCCGCAAGACCCGGTCGTGGAACTCCTCGAGTTGGTCGGATTGCCCGGTTTCCAGATTGCGCAAACCACCGTGGTCGATGCGAACGGGACATCGCGCCGACCCGCTATCCTGCTCACCTGGGACGGCTTCGACCTGGTCGATGTCGCTGTCAGCGCCAATTTCGAGCTGCGTCTCGCGGCAACCGCAGAGCGTGTCTTGGGCAGAAGCTCGTCAGAGCTGCTCGAAGGGCAGTATGTGCTCGACGACGTGCTGCCGGGAGAAGACTACGAGGTTCGAGCGCGCGCGGTCTCCACGACTATCGCGACGAGCTGGGGGCCTTGGGTTCCGGTCACGGCGCCCGATATCCGCTTCTCGATCGCGGATCTTGCGCAGGAGGTCTTCGACCAGGCCGCCAGCGACGCGCAAGACCTCATCGACCAGTACGATCTCGACGTGTCCATTCCGAGGCTCGATGTCCAACAGGTCGAACAGCGCTCCGTGACCGAAGCCATCGAGCGGATCGAGGACGCGGTCGTGCGCGGGCTGGCGCGGCTGTCCTCGACGGAAAGCCTCGTTCGCGGTGCCGGCATCTATGTCGATCCGACTGAAGGCACCGTCCGGATCTCGGCATTCGAGACGTCGCAGGAGCGGGCGACCGAAGCGGAGGTCAGGCTCGATGCCGCGGAGGCGGCGATCTCGCTGAAAGCCTCGGAGACCTTCGTCTACGATCAGATCGCTGCCGCCGTCCTCGACCCGGCCGATCTTGCGGCGTTGGACGATCTGCAACTGCGGGTCCAGACCGTGGAGCTGGACCTGGCGGCAGCTGAGGCCTCGATCACCTCGAAAGCCGAAGTGACCGAGGTGGATGGTCTCGATGTTCGGCTGACCACGGCCGAGGAGGATATCGACGGCCTCGAAGCGCAGATCACCCAGAAGGTCGATCTGACCGCATTCGACCCGCTCGAGACGCGGGTGACGAGCGCTGAGCAGACCATCTCGGCACTGGACGGCGCGAACATCACCCAGGTCGCCGCGGACACGCGATATGCCAGCGACGAGCTGGTCATCGGCGAAGACGCCCGTCTCGGCGATCTGCTGCAATCCTACAGGAACCGGAAGGCCATCCGCGCAGACATAGCCTTCGCCCAGACGAACTTGAGCGCGGCCGTGTCGGACGAGCGTGAAGCTCGGGCCTCGGCCGAGACCAACCTCGGCGCACGCATCGATCAGACGCAGGCCCAGATCGTGACGGAGAGCAAGATCCGGATCAGCGCCGAGGACGCGCTTGCCGCACAGATCGACACGCTCTCGGCCGAGATCGACGACAACCGTGCCGATATCATCAGCGAGCAGCAGGCGAGGGCCTCCGGCGACAGCGCCAACGCCTCGGCAATCGACGCTGTTGTGGCTTCGGTCGACGATCTCGACGCCGAGGTCTCAGTTCAGGCGACCGCGGTTGCGACGCTCGAGGGCAAGGCCGCCGCATCGCTTGTCGCGCGTGTCAGCGCCGGAGGCGCGTCCGGCGGATACGAGTTCGTGGCAGGCGACGATCCGGTCAACGGGCCTGCGGTGAAAGCTCTGTTCACTGCGGATCAGATCGGGTTTCTGGCCGATCTCGTTCAGTTCTTCGGCACGGTGAAGGCGAACCAGATCGAGGTCACCAGCCTCGATGCGATCTCGGCCAACCTCGGCACGATCGAGGTCGGCTCCGCGAATATCGAAAACCTCGCAGTCGGCACGGGACAGCTCGCCCTCGGGGCCGTCACGACGATCGCAGCGTCTTTCGTGGACACGGCAAAGAACGTTCCGAACAGCGGCGAAACGACCATCGGGACCATCACTGTGTCCCGCGCCGCGGGTTACGAGACGGAGGTTCAGTTCTCATGCGACATCAACCATCCCGCGATGGATCAGGTGAATGATCACGGCGAGGCGCAGTTCCTGATGAAGCGCGGCGGCACCCAGCTTGAAGCCGTCAACATGACGCTGCTGAACCTCGCGCCTTCGGGCCGCAACATCACGTTCCCGGGGCCGTTTTTCTTCCGCCATCGCGACACTGACACCAGCGGCGGATCGGCCACCTACGAGGTCACCGCACAGTTCCCGTCCGGTCTTCGGAACGGATGGTCGATGAACGTCAACAACCGCCTGATGGACGTCAGGCAGATCAAGAGGTGAGCACACATGGCATGGTATAAGACCGGCACAGTCGCGGTGACGAACGGCAGCGGCGCCGTCACCGGGACAGGCACAGACTGGTTTGCCGCGCTGCAGGTCGGTTGGGGCTTCGTCGGCCCGGACGGCCGCGTCTATGAGATCACCTCGGTCAACAGCGCGACCTCGATAACGATCACGCCGACCTACCAGGGATCGACGGCGAGTGCTCAGTCCTATGCGGCGTTCCCGACGCGGTCGCTCCAGGCTGACCTGGCTGACGCGGTGAACCAGCTCATCACGGACTACCAGGCGAGCCTCGACGGGCCTGGGGCCGGGCTTTTCGCCGATGGCACGCCCGCGCTTCCAGGCATCGCGTTCGATGCGGATCCCGACACAGGCCTTGCGCGCCCAGGATCGAACCAGCTGGGCTTCTACACCGCTGGAGTGCTTCGCGCTCTGCTCATCGGCTCTGGCTTCACGATCAACGTTCCGATCCTCGGGACGGCAGTGACCCAGAGCATCACCGACGCTACCTCGGGTCGGCTTCTCAAGGTCGGCGATTTCGGGCTGGGGGCCGGAAGTCCGCCAAGCATCTCAGACTTCACCGCAAGCCTGAAACCCGGGTTCTACCGATACCTTGAGCAGTCGGCGACAGGAGCGCCGGGAGGTGGCTTCTCCTACAATGGACACGCCCTCGTTCTAAAGAGCGCGTCCGGTACAGTGATCTTCGCCAGTCGTGAAGCGAACGCGGCTGCCGGTCAGAAGTCTTGGGTCGGCGCGCGGACAGCAGATCCCGGCAGCATAACCTGGTATCAGATCGTGACCCAGGCTCAGCTTCTTGGGACAGTCTCACAGTCAGATGGCGTGCCCACCGGCGCAGTGATCGAGCGCGGCTCGAACGGCAACGGCGAATATGTGCGCTTCGCGGACGGGACGCAGATTTGCACCGATGTCGTCAGTTTCAATCCCACCCTGGCAACTGGCTATACGGCTTTCAGCTTCCCCGCCTCCTTCGCAAATGGCGACATTTCCTGCGCGTTCAGCAGCGTCGAGACCAACCTCGGAGCGAACAAGGCAACGCTGGGCGATATGTATGTCGTGAACAATTCCACTCAGTGGAAAGTGCATCACACCCAAGCGACGGGCGGCACCAACTTCGATGTCAAGCTGCTCGCCATTGGCCGCTGGTTCTGACCCCTCCCCCCAAAAACCTGAGAGACACCCATGAAAATCCTCGTATCCCCCGTCGCCGCCCTCCCCGGCACACCGGAAACCACCGTCACCGTTCAGGACACCGACACGCTTGTCGTGGACGGCACCCTCTACAATCTCGAAAGCATCCCCGAAGGCGGCCGCGGCATTCCCGAGGGCGATCACCCCTTTGCCGGGCCGATCACGCGCGCGGGCGGCGAGCTGACCGTGCCGCTGCGCTTCCTCTATGACGGCAGCACCGCGGAGCCGAACCAGCCCTCCGATCCGGCGGCTTGGCTCCACACCGTTGCCGTCGGTCCGCTGCCTGATCCGATCACACGACGCGCCGAGCCAGATGCCGAAGCAACAGAGGAGGCCGCGTGATGCCGTTCAACCTGACCATTGAAACCGAAGCCGAACTCGCCGCGCGGGACGCAGTGGGCTTTTCGATCGCCGTCAAAGCCGAAGCCGGCCGACGCATCCTCGCGCTCTGCCCGGAGTGGAAACAGCGCAATCTGACAGCTCAGGCGTCGATCCTTGCCGAGAAGGGCCGCGCGACCTGGTCGCCCGAGGAGCAGGCGGCATGGGACGACGGCGAGGCGCTCTGGACGCAGATTGCCGCGATCCGCACTCGGTCGAACGAGATCGAGGCGATGGACCCGCCACCGGCCGATCCAACAGATGACGCGCTCTGGCCCTGACGGAGGTGAGCATGGACCCGAAACAGGCAATCGCGCGCCTCAACGCCCAGTTCGTCTACAGGCCCGACCCGGAGATGATCGGACCCTGGAAGATCATGCGGCCTGAGGGCGGCTTCCTCCGAGGCGACTGCGAGGACTACGCGCTGACGCTCGCCTTCGAGCTCGCGGGACGGTCCCGACTGCGCTTCTGGTGGCACCTCCTGACGCTGCGCTCGGTGATCTGGGCGACACGCTCGGCCCGACGCGGTGTCCCTCATGCAGCGCTCTGGCACCGCGCGGAAGGGCTGAGCCTGAAGGGCCGCTGGGCGGACAACATCACCGGCGAATGGCGCGAGCGCACGCCCCACACCCGCCTGATCCCGATCCCCGCGCCTCTGGTCGCGCTCTTCATGCTGCTGGGTGCCCTCGGGCGGCACTGGAGGGCGCCCTTCACCTCCTGAAATCGCGGTCTGCACCGGCCGTGCAACAGCCCGTTGAACGGGCGCTTCAACCCACCTGAAAAGGACCTTTCGAGCAATGTCCAAGTCCGACCTCTTCGAGAACGCGCTGATCGACCTGATCTTCAACGCAACGCCAATCGCCAACCTGGCAGACGATGCCGCGGCGTCTCCGCTCACGAACCTCTACGTCTCCCTCCATACCGGTGATCCGGGAGAAGGCGGGAACCAGGCTGCCAACGAATGCGCCTATACCGGCTACGCCCGAGTGGCCGTCGCCCGGAACGGCACCGGCTGGACGGTGAGCGGGAACTCGGTCAGTCCGGCCGCGAATATCGACTTCCCCGAAGCCAGTGCCGGCAGCGAGACTGCGACGCATTTTGCCGTCGGAACCGATCCCTCCGGCGCCGGACGCGTGCTCTATTTCGGCACGATCTCTCCGACCATCGCGATCAGCGCCGGCGTGACGCCGCGTCTTGGGACCGGCACCGCGATCACCGAGGACTGACCTCGTGTCGCTCTGCGGCACATCTGCGCAGCATTGCTGCCACCTGGGACGGGCGGGCGCCTGCGAGTTCGTGGCGCCCGCCGAGCCTCCCTGGAGGTGGCAGTGCCTGCTGCGCCGGGAGCTCGGCTCGTGGGGCGCGGTGCATCTCTCGCAACCGTATCTCGCGAGCGTGAAGCCCGCCCTCGAGGCGGCGGGAGTCACCGTCGACTGTGGTGACTGGCCTCCGCCCGGGAGCCGATGCGGCACCTGCGGCGAGGTCGGCGTCGTACCGAGGGTCTGAAGAATGCCGACCATCAGCCTCACCACCGGGTTCACAGGTACCGACGTCCAGGACGACGGTGCGACCTCGTTCCAGTTCAGCGACAGCCCCGCCACCAGCGTCACAAAGTCTGCAGCGCTGGGCGACGTCCCGGCGGATTTCGATCACATGGACAGCGGCCTGGCCGTGACGATGCGCGCCCGCAAGAACCCCGCCGGCGACGACATCGTGGATGTGTCCATCCGCGTGATGTACAGCGGCATCGTCCTGGCGGCTGCGAGCGGTGGCGGCACCAACAGAGTGCTGTATCTCGACATCTCGGGCCAGTTCACCGACGTCAGCTCCGCCTTCCCTTACACGGACACAGCTGTCGGCAAGTCGATCTGGGATCAGGCGATCGTCGAGATCACACAGACCTACAACCGGACCAAAGGCTCTGACGACGCTTTCCTGGAGATCGACTATCTCGAGTTCTCCGGGACCTACACCTCGTCCGGTCCAGTAACGACCGAAGGCAGCGGGACGAGCTCCGGCGCGTCGACGGCGGCAGCGGCCGGGGCGGCCTCCGAAACTCGGACCGGCACCGGCAGCGCGATCGGCGCGGCGACTGTGGTTGGAGCAGGACATGCGCGGGTCCTTTCGATAGCGACCGCTGCGGCCTCTGGATCAAGCGCGGGGTCCGGCACGCGGATCGTCTCGGGCGCTGGCGCATCCGCCGCGGTCTCCGATGTCGCTGCCTTGGGTCGGACAGGGGTCTCCGGAGAGGGAGCCGCGTCCTCGGCCGCCTTAGTCCAGGCGCAGGCGCAGGCGGTCAATCGCGCTGCCGCGACGGCAGTCAGTGTCAGCGATACTGCGGGCGTTGGCAGCGCGGTGACCTCGTCGATCGGCGTCTCCGCGTCGCTTTCAGCAGCATCCGGCGCTCCTGGGCTTTCAGTTGAAACCGGTAGCGGAGGCGTATCTGCCGACGCCAGCGCTACCGGTGAGGCGCGACCTATCTTCAGAGCCGTGGGGGCATCCACGTCAGGCTCTGGAGACACTGCTGAGGGAGCCTCTGTAGCGGCAACCGCGGGCGCCGCATTCGGTTCCTCCGAAACCTCTGCCGAAGCCCGGTCTCTCGCAGACGTGACCGGACAAAGTTCGAGTTCGGCGACGAGTTCCGGCGCGGCGACAGCGACCGCCGAGGCGTCAGGCGGGGCCCATGGCGGCAGCGTTTCGTCAGGTCTCGGTTCGCCCAGAGTTGCGAGTGACGGCATGGTCCTCGGCGCTGCGTCGGTTTCGGGAACCTCCGCATCCGGCAACGCGTCCGTCGGAGCCGCCGCCGGCGCAGCGGGGTCCGATGCCTCCGGTACGGCGATCGCGCGATCCGTGGGCGTGATCGATGCTGGCGCAGACGCGGCGGCCGGGGCGACCGGGTT
Organism: Litorisediminicola beolgyonensis; assembly: GCF_042679605.1. Taxonomy (NCBI): domain Bacteria; kingdom Pseudomonadati; phylum Pseudomonadota; class Alphaproteobacteria; order Rhodobacterales; family Paracoccaceae; genus Litorisediminicola; species Litorisediminicola beolgyonensis. Next base: position 33,469 of record NZ_JBHTMU010000016.1, on the reverse strand, counting down.
GGCCCAGTCCGAAGGCGTGGCGGGCGGCAGCTCAGGAGCTGTTTCGAGCGCCAAACCGGCGGTCTCGGCGATCGCCACCGTGCAGGCCGGCGGCACGGCCGTGTCGAGCGCCGTCGGTGCGCCCGTGATCGCGACGCTCGGCACTGCGCTGAGCGCCTCGATGACCTCGGGAAGGGCGAAAGCGCTGGGTCGGCGCTTCGCGGCGCCGATTGGCGCCGAACGCAGTGAAGCACGCGGCGGTGGACGGTCGACCGAGGCCCGGCCGCGCACCACCAGAACCAGCATCGGAGACTGACATGGATTCCGTCTTTATCGGCCAGAACGACACCGCACCGGACATCGAGCTCCAGCTCTTCGCGCCAGGAGGAGCACCCATGGACCTGACCTCGGCTGTCTCGGTCGAGTTGCGCGTGGTCGACGCTCAGCTGAGCCCGGTGTTTTCAGGTATGTGTACAGTCTTCGACGCCGAGAACGGCTGGGTCCGCTACGAATGGCAGGCTGACGACACTGCGGAAGCGGGCACGTTCCTCGGCAAGTTCATCGTCACCTTCGCGGACCAGCGGATGACAGTGCCGAACAATGGCGGCACGCGGATCGTGGTGGATCGGGAGTATGCGGCGGGGTGATCGATTTGAGGACTGTGTTTGTGCCCGAAAGTTTCACAAAAGATCGAGTGTCTGCTATTCATGGAATCAGCCAGACGTAGGGCGTCGCTGCTGTAAGGCACCGACTATCCCGATCTCTAGCTAGGGCTTAGCGGCCCTGTGTGATCCATTAGCATGGAGAGCTAAGGCGCGGGGATGGCCGGGGGCCGGGTACGCGTCGACGAGTGCGCCGAGTGATCATCAAGCGGCTCAACCGCCACGACGGGGCGGTATAGAAATACTGAGCAGGTTTAAACTGCTCGACCGGTCGAGCACGCTCTTGGAGAAATCCCATGGCGTTTCGGCTCAAGATGGAGGTCGAGTTCAAAGTGCGGGAACGCACGTTGATCAAGATCCTCACTATACTGGTCGGAGCCGGGCTTATGCTCGTCTGACCCGAGGCGGGCTTAGGCCCGCCTCACTTCGTTGCAAATCGAAGATGCAGACCGCGTTCGTCATCCAGGCACTTTGCCCACCCTAATCGAATTGACCCGCGACGTCGCGGGTTCGGTCGAAGGGGAAGTAGAAGGACTGCTGACGCTGATGGCTCGGCACGCGTCGGCATGCGTCCCGAGTCAGGGAAACACCGACGAGCTGATCCTTGTTGCTTCGCGCAATGTCTCTGGCGCGCACGTTCCTCTTGATGCAGTCCGCAACCATTAGATGCAGATTTGCGACAAAAATCTTTTTCGCATTAGCCTTGCCACAATTCGCAGCCGCTAACGTGTTCTTTTGACAGAGCTCCAACTTGGCGATGATCGATATGACCAACCAGCTTTTCTTCGGCGACAATTTAGACGTGATGCGAGAGAACATCGCCGATCAGGTCGCAGACCTGATTTACTTGGACCCGCCGTTCAACTCCGACGCAAGATACAACGTGTTCTTTCAGTCGCCCGACGAAGCTATCCAGTCTGCACAAGCCGAAGCCTTCCGGGATACATGGCTTTGGGACCATGAAGCAGAGGCGGCTTTCCAAGAGTGTGCGTTCGCCGGCGGTCCAATCGCTTCGATCATTACGGCACTTCACACCGCTCTGGGTAACAGCGATCTCATGGCTTACCTCGTCATGATGGCTGCGCGCATACGCGAGCTTCGACGTGTGCTTAAACCCACTGGAATGCTGTTTTTGCACTGCGACCCATCCGCAAGCCATTATCTGAAAATCTTGCTTGATGGAGCGTTTGGCGCTGACCTGTTCCGCAACGAGATTGTCTGGAAGCGGACCCAAGCCAAGAGCTTACAGACGCGTCGCTTACCGACCAACCATGACATCATTTTGGTGTATGCCGGTGGTCGCGAAGCATACTGGAATATCGAGGAAGCTTTCATCCCTTATGATGAGGCCAATCTCGATGCAAAAACGTTGAAGCAGTACAGCCGGATCGATCCGAATGGCCGTCGATACACACTGGATAATCTGGTCAACCCCAACAAAGATCGCCCGAACCTCACTTACGAGTTTCTCGGAGTGAAGCGCGTCTGGCGATGGACGAAAGATCGCATGAGTGCTGCGTATGATGAGGGCCTGATCCATCAAGCCGGTCCAGGAAAAGTGCCCCGTTTGGTGCGATACTTGGATGAGCAGAGGGGGAAACCGCTAGACGACGTTTGGGCGGACATTGATCGTCTCAATCCGACAGATGCGGAAAGATTGGGCTATCCTACTCAGAAGCCGCTAGCATTGGTCGAGCGGCTTATCAGGTTGGCTTCAAAAGGCGACGCAACCGTGTTTGATCCCTTCTGCGGTTGCGGAACGACTGTTCACGCAGCTCAAAGTCTCGGGCGCAATTGGATCGGGATCGATATTGCGTGTCACGCGATCGAAGTGATCTCAGATCGATTGGAGAGGGAGACTAATCAAATTGCCGGTCGGGACTTCGAGCTGACCGGTATCCCACGCGACTTGGCAAGCGCTCAAAGGTTGGCCGAAAACGACAAGTTTCAGTTTCAGTGGTGGGCCAACCATTTGGTTGGTGTCCAGCAAATGCGAGAGGTCAAGCGAGGACCGGACAGGGGCATCGATGGAGAGATGTTTTTCGAAGCTGGGCCCAGGTCAGATGGTCGGCGCTATGGGCGATTGCTGACTTCAGTAAAAGGCGGGAAGAACGTCGGAGTGGCTGAGGTGAGGGATTTCAGAGGCGTTCTTGAGCGAGAAAAGGCGGACGGGGGGCTTTTCATCTGTCTTCGACGGCCGACCAAGGAAATGACCCGAGAAGCTGGCAGCGCCGGGTTTTTCCGCTACCACGGCAGCGACCTGCCCAGATTGCAGGTTGTATCGATTGAAGAGTGGTTCAATGAGGGCTTTAGACCGCGTTTACCGGGTCTAGCAAAGCTCGAGAGGACAGCTCCGGATAGGTCTCCGCGACGTAAGGCCGAAGATCGCAAGACAGACCAGATGGAGATGCTTCTGCATTTCCCGTCCGATATGAGCGATCCAGCAGGGAAAATTCACCTCAATCCTAGGACAGCATTCGCACGCGACAGTATGAAGACAGCATAATGTAGATTGCTGCACGGCATCCTGTCACTGACTGCAGATCATCGTGTCACGCTACATCGTGTCTCGACATCTGTCGCACGGTAAAGGCCCATCAAGGCTGCGGTTTGCGGCGCGGCTGTCGCGGATAGGACGCATGATCTGGGGGGCTGAAATTGCCTCTACCCAAGGTCTGGCCGACCCCCTATAGTTTCTGTGGATAAGTGGGGCCGAGACCCCATCGAGGCAGAAGACGACGAGAGAGGGACCGCCCATGCGCTGCCCGTTTTGCGGAAACATCGACACGCAGGTAAAGGATTCCCGCCCGGCGGAGGACCACGTCTCGATCCGGCGTCGGCGCTTCTGTCCGGCCTGTGGCGGGCGGTTCACCACCTATGAACGGGTGCAGCTGCGCGATCTCGTCGTGATCAAGTCGAACGGACGGCGCGAGGATTTCGACCGCGACAAGCTCGAGCGCTCGATCCGCATCGCGCTGCAGAAGCGCCCCATCGAGCCTGAGCGCATCGACCAGATGATCTCGGGCATCGTGCGGCGGCTGGAATCGATGGGCGAGACGGATATTCCCTCCAAGCAGATCGGCGAGATCGTGATGGAGGCACTGGCCCGGATCGACACCGTCGCCTATGTGCGCTTTGCAAGCGTTTACAAGAACTTCCAGGCCGCGGATGATTTCGACAAGTTCGTGAGCGAGCTGCGGCCCGAAATCCCCGAGAAGTGAGCGACACCGACCGGCGCCACATGGCCCATGCGCTGAGCCTGGGCCGCCGGACGATGGGCCGGACCTGGCCCAATCCGGCGGTGGGATGCGTGATCGTCAAGGACGGCCGCATCCTCGGGCGCGGCTGGACGCAAGCGGGCGGACGTCCCCATGCGGAGACGCAGGCGCTGGCGCAGGCGGGCGACGCGGCGCGGGGCGCGACAGCCTATGTGACGCTGGAGCCCTGCGCACATCACGGAAAAACGCCGCCCTGCGCCGACGCCCTGATCGCGGCGGGCATCGCCCGCGTGGTCGCGCCGTTCGAGGACAGCGATGCGCGCGTTGCGGGGCAGGGCTTCGCACGGCTGCGCGCCGCGGGGATCGAGGTCACGACCGGCATCCTCGCCGACGCCGCCGGGCGCGATCACCAGGGCTTCTTCCTCAGGGTCGAGCAGGGGCGTCCGATGGTGACGCTCAAGCTCGCTTCTTCCTTCGACGGGCGCATCGCCACGGCGAGCGGCGAAAGCCGGTGGATCACCGGCGAGGTCGCCCGGCGTCGCGTGCATCTGGAGCGGCTGACCCATGACGCGGTGCTTGTCGGCGCCGGGACCGCACGCGCGGACGATCCGTCCCTGACGGTGCGCGGGATGGGGGCGGTCAGCCAGCCGGTGCGGGTCGTGGCCTCACGGCATCTCGACCTGCCGCTGATGTCGGGGCTGGCGCGGACCGCGCGCGATCTTCCGGTCTGGCTCTGCCACGGGCCGGATGTGCCGTCCGCCACCCGCGCGACATGGAAAGATCTCGGCGCGACGCTTCTGTCGGTGCCGGTGCGCGGTCGGCAGCTCGATCCGGCGGGGCTCTTGCAGGCCTTGGGGCAGGCGGGGCTGACGCGGGTCTATTGCGAAGGCGGCGGCCAGCTTGCCGCGACGCTCCTGGCCGCCGATCTGGTCGACGAACTGATAGGCGTCACCGCGGGCCTGGCGCTCGGCGCAGAAGGGCGGCCGAGCCTCGGTGCGATGGGGATCGGTCGGTTGGACGAGGCGCCGCGCTTCCGGCTGATCGAGACGCAGGATTTGGGCGGTGACGTGCTGCACCGCTGGGCGCGCGGCTAGTCCCGTTCGATCAGGATCCGTTGGCGCAGCGCGCCGCTTGCGCTGTCGAAGACCAGGATCTCGGCCCCCTCGGCCACCAGCGCCACCCAGCCCGTGCCCTGCGTGACGGCGGTGATCTCACCGGCATCCGAGGGGAGGGACAGACTGTCGGGCCAGTCGGGGCCGGGCGTGCGGAAGCGGATGACAAAGAGCGCGATGATGACTATGAGACCGGCGATCATCGTGCCGGTCAGCACGGTCACGAGGATCTTGAGAAACCGCACATCCGGTGCCGGGTCTGGAGAGTCCGTCAAATGTCTGATCCCCTTCGCGTCGTGATCGGCGCCCAGCCGCCCGGGCGTCTTGATAAGGCGCTGGCCCGCGATGTGCCAGAGGCGGCGGCGCTGTCGCGCACGCGCCTTGCGCGCCTGATCGCGGAAGGGGCCGTCACCCATGAGGGCGCGGCGCTCACCGACGCCAAGGGCGGGGTCGAGGAAGGCTGGGTGATCGAGATCGCCGTGCCCGAACCCGAGACGGTCGAGACCCGGGCCGAGGCGATCGCGCTCGATATCCGCTACGAGGACGACGATCTCTGCGTGGTGATGAAGCCCGCGGGGCTGGTGGTGCATCCCGCACCCGGCTCGCCCTCGGGCACGCTCGTGAACGCGCTTCTCCATCATTTTGGCGGCGCGCTGTCCGGGGTTGGCGGCGAGAAGCGTCCCGGGATCGTGCACCGGATCGACAAGGACACCTCGGGGCTTCTGGTCGTGGCCAAGTCTGATCGGGCGCATCACGGGCTCGCGGCCCAATTCGAGGCGCATACCGTTGAACGCGCCTATCTCGCGCTCTGCCACGGCGTGCCGGATGTGGCCGATCCCCGGCTGCGCGGCGTGCGCGGTGCGGGCGTCGAACCGGGCGGGGTGATCCGGGTGACGACCGGGCTCGGGCGGCACCGGACCGACCGGCAAAGGCAGGCGGTCTATTTCGGCACCGGGCGCCATGCGGTGACGCGGGTGCGCGTTCTCGAGAATTTCGGCGGCGCGCTGGCGCTGGTCGAATGCCGTCTCGAGACCGGGCGCACCCATCAGATCCGCGTCCACATGGCCCATCTCGGGCACGGGCTGGTGGGCGATCCGGTCTATGGCGGGCGTCGCAAACCCTCGTCAAAGGTGCTGTCGCAGACGGCGCTCGAGCAGGTCAGCCGCTTTCCGCGCCAAGCGCTGCATGCGGCGACGCTCGGGTTCGAGCACCCGGTCAGCGGTGAGGAGATGCGCTTCGAGGCGGCGTTGCCCAAGGATATGGCAGAGCTGCTCGGCGCGCTGCAGGCGGGCTGAAACAAACCGCAGGCCTGCGTGAACGCACCGAAACAGGGGATCCGGCGCGGGGTCCTTTGCGTTATGCTCATAACAACACCTGGGCGCGTCCTGCGCTTGAACCCCCGACCGCTGGCACCCATATGGATGTTAAGTCGCGTAACATCGGAGGGATGGACATGAGCAACTACGGCAATCTTCCCGCGCCGTCCCCGGAAGCGGGCCTCAGCCGATACCTCTCGGAGATCCGGAAGTTCCCGCTTCTGGAACCGGAAGAAGAGTACATGCTGGCCAAGCGCTGGGTCGAGGATGGCGACACCGAGGCCGCGCACAAGATGGTCACGAGCCACCTGCGCCTCGCCGCCAAGATCGCGATGGGCTATCGCGGCTACGGCCTGCCGCAGGCCGAGGTGATCTCGGAGGCCAATGTGGGCCTCATGCAGGCCGTCAAGCGCTTCGACCCGGAAAAGGGCTTCCGGCTGGCGACCTACGCGATGTGGTGGATCCGTGCCTCGATCCAGGAATACATCCTGCGGTCCTGGAGCCTCGTGAAGCTCGGCACGACCTCGGCGCAGAAGAAGCTGTTCTTCAACCTGCGCAAGGCCAAGAGCCGCATCGGCGCGCTCGAGGACGGCGACCTGCGCCCCGAACACGTGCAGAAGATCGCCAACGACCTCGGGGTGACCGAGGACGAGGTGATCTCGATGAACCGCCGCATGTCCGGCGGTGACGCCTCGCTCAATGCCCAGGTCGGGCAGGAGGGCGAGGGAACGATGCAGTGGCAGGACTGGCTCGAGGACGAGGATGCCGACCAGGCGGGCGACTACGAGGCGCGGGACGAGCTTGAAACCCGTCGCGAGCTTCTGGCGCAGGCCATGGACGTGCTCAACGACCGCGAGAAGGACATCCTGACCGAGCGCCGCTTGGCCGAAAGCCCGCTGACGCTCGAGGACCTGTCCTCGCGCTATGACGTGAGCCGCGAACGCATCCGCCAGATCGAGGTCCGCGCCTTCGAGAAGCTGCAGAAGCGGATGACCGAACTGGCGCGTGAACAGGGGATGCTTCCGGCCGCGTGACGGGAGGCCGATCTCTGGTGAACTCCGAGTTCTGCACCTGGACCGAGCCCGTGATCGATCGGCATCGGGTGTCGCTCGGTGATGGGAGCGCACCCTCGGAGCAACGATAGGCCGCACCAGGCCATGTCTCAATTTGAACGGCCCTGCGGACGCGGGGCCGTTTTTCGTGTGGAGCCAGTGGTGCGCGTCTCGGTTCCGCCGGATTGTGGCCGCAATTCGGCCTCAATATTAAAGATTTTTGCCGCATTGTTTCGTGGTGGCGGGGCGGCTTCCATGCCGTGGGGGCAGGAATACTCTTTGAAATCTGAGTTTTCGGGCCGCGTCTTCATCTGCGGCGCGCCGCGCGGGTTGTTTCCAGTGGGGTGGATAGTGTGCGCAAAGCTTTGGCGTCATAAGGGAGCATCACACGGCCGCGGGGGCAGCCATACCGAGTAAAGGATGTCTCCATGCCCTTCCGCTTCTTCAGCTGGAACAGCGCGCCCACGCCCGTCAGCAACGGCCCCGTCGCCCAATCAGGGGATGCAATCGACGAGAGCTTCTCGAACGCCGCCGATGGGCTCGGCGACGGGTTCCTGGGCAAGACCATCGGCTCGCTGCTGACCATGACCGGCGAGACCGCAAGCGACAGTGCCTGGACGATGCAGGGCATGCTCAACGGCGAGACCGGGCTTCTGGAAGGCACTTCGGACCTCGCGACCTCGGTGCCGCGGCAGATCACCGACACGGCCAATGACCAGCTGAATGCGCAGGATGGGCTCGGCCAGCAGCTCATGGATGCGCTGACGCTCTCGGATGACGACGATCACGACGCCTATGCCGAGGATGACGAGGACGACGCGGATATCGACCACGGCGAGCTGATCATCTCCTGATCCGGAAACCTCCGGTCAACCACTCTCTCGCGAAGGGCCGTCCTGCCAGGGCGGCCCTTTCGCGTCTGCCGGGACCGATCCAGAGGCGGGTGGTGACGTTTGGGGGTGTGCTTTCGACGTGTGAGCGCTAACGTCCGGCGAAACGCTGACGGGAGTACGACATGGCCGATCATCTTCGCTGGGGCATCCTCGGGGCTGCGAAATTCGCGCGCGAGTTCATGGGACCCGCGATCCACGCCGCGCGGCGGGGGGAGCTTGTGGCGCTTGCGACCTCGTCCCCCGAGAAGGCCGCGCCGTTTGCGGCCTTCGCGCCGGGGCTGCGCGTGCATGACAGCTACGATGCGTTCCTTGCCGATCCCGAGATCGACGCGGTCTATATCCCGCTGCCGAACCATCTTCATGTCGAGTGGACCGACAAAGCGCTCAAGGCCGGGAAACACGTGCTGTGCGAGAAGCCGATGGCGCTTGCCGCAGGCGAGATCGACGGTCTGATCGCGGCGCGGGACACAGCGGGCAAGCTCGCGGCCGAGGCCTACATGATCGTGCATCACCCGCAGTGGCACAAGGCGCGGGCGCTCCTGGCCGAGGGCGCGATCGGCACGCTGCGCATGGTCGATGCGGGCTTTTCCTTCTTCAACGACGATGGCGGCAATATCCGCAACAAGCCCGAGACGGGGGGCGGCGGCATCCGCGACATCGGCGTCTACATCTACGGCTGCACGCGCTTCGTGACCGGCGAGGAGCCGGAAGAGATCGTCTCGGCGCGGGTCGACTGGGAGAACGGGGTCGACACCTTTGCCAGCATCGCGGCGCGGTTCCCGTCCTTCGATTACGCGGGCTATGTCTCGACCCGGCTGTCACCGTACCAGGAGGTCACCTTCCACGGCACGGACGGGGTGATGAAGCTCACCACGCCGTTCAACGCGCGGGTCTTCGGTGAGGCGCGGCTCGAAGTGCGCCGCGGGATGGAGGTCGTGACCCATCGCTGGCCGCAGGCCGATCACTACGTGCTGCAGGTCGAGGCGTTCAACGCCTCCGCTCTCGACGGCGACGACTATCCCTGTCCGCTGGAGTTCTCGCGCGGGACGCAGCGGATGATCGACATGGTCTTCGCCAAGGCGGGTTGAGCGCCATATCCCGGGGAACCGATGGGCGTGAGCCACGTTTTCCCCTCGGAGATCGCAACCGGACGTAGATTGCCGCATGACAGGCGGCGCGCGTCCGGGGCCGAGGGAGGAATGGCATGGAAGCGTCCGAGCGACAGAAATATCTCGATCAGGTCGAAGCCCGGATGGGCACGTGGCGCGCGGATATCCACGCGCTCCGGGCCAAGGCCGATGGCAAGGACGCCTCCGCGCGCGAGGAATATGCGACCGAAGTGGACGGTCTCGAGGCGCGCCTGTCCGATCTCGAAAAGGAGCTCGAGGCCGCGCGCGAGAGCTCCGAAGATGCATGGGATAACGTCAAGAACGATCTGAGCGCGGCCTTCGAGGCCGCGGATCAGGCGTTCTCTCAGTCCAAAGGGTGAGGGCGGGCACGAAAAAAGCCCCGGAGCGCGCTCCGGGGCCGGTCTGCGTGATGCGCAGGCGCTCAGGCGACGTTGGTGTTCGCCGCAGCCGCCGCCTTGGGGGCCGAGTTCTGGTCGATGAACTTCAGGACCAGCGGGCGGATGTTGTTGCGCCAGCTCTTGCCCGCGAAAATGCCGTAATGACCGGCACCCGGCTCGAGATGGCTGGCTTTCTTGCTGTCGGGCAGGCCGGTCAGAAGATCAAGCGCCGCGACACACTGGCCCGGGGCCGAGATATCGTCGTTCGAGCCTTCGACGGTCTTCACGGCGACCGAGGTGATCTTGCCGATATCGACCTTCTTGCCATTCACGGTGAAGACGTTGCGGGCGATCTCGCGGGTCTTGAAGATCCGCTCGACGGTCGAGAGGTAGAACTCGGCCGGCATGTCCATGACGGCGAGATACTCGTCGTAGAACCGGTTATGCGCATCGTGATCCGAGGCCTCGCCGCGCGCGACGCGGGTGATCTGCTCGGTGAAGGCGGCGGAATGGCGGTCGGCGTTCATCGAGATGAACGAGGTGAGCTGCAGGAGGCCCGGATAGACGCGGCGTCCGACGCCGGCATATTTGAAACCGACGCGCTGGATCATCATCTCTTCGAGCTGGCCCATGGTGACGCGGGCGCCGAAATCGGTGACCTCGGTGGGCGTCGCGTCGGGATCGATCGGGCCGCCGATCAGAGTGAGCGTGCGCGGCTGGGCGTCGGGCTCTTCCTCGGCGAGGTAGGCGGTCGCGGCCAGCGTCAGCGGCGCGGGCTGGCAGACGGCGATGACATGGGTATCAGGCCCCAACTCGCGCATGAAGTCGGCGAGGTAAAGGGTATAATCTTCAACGTCGAACTTGCCTGCGCTGACCGGAATGTCCCTCGCATTATGCCAGTCGGTCACATAGACTTCGCAATTAGTGATCAACGACCGAACCGTCGACCGCAGGAGCGTCGCGTAATGACCCGACATCGGGGCAACCAGAAGAATTTTGCGCGGCTGCTCTTCGCGTCCGGAGACGTCGAAGTGGATCAGGTCGCCGAACGGGCGCTCGATGACCGTGCGGATGTCGACAAGGTGGTCGCGGCCGTCTTCGCATGTGAAGGTGCGGATGCCCCAGTCGGGCTTGACGACCATGCGTTCGAAGGAGCGTTCCGTCACCTCGCCCCAGGCGGCCATCCATTGGATGGCCGGCACCGGCAGCATCGCAAACGCGGGGTAGGAGGCCATCGTTCGAGCCGTTGCGCCCAACCACTGTTGGGTGTTTCGCACCGTCTCCATCATATCGTAAATCGCCATGTAGCGCATGATGCGTCTCCTTCTGTCCGGGTGGGTCCCGAAGCGGTGTGTCGCGTTCCCCCCGGATTCGGCGACGAATTTCTGCACAGCAGCAAAGTAGGGGGGAACCGTAAGGATGACAACTGATACTGTGACCGCGGAGGAGCCGACCGAGCGTCTCACTGCAAATCTCCAGCGGGTTGAGGAATTGTCGCAACGCCTGATCGGGGCGATGACTCAGCGCGGATCTGTCAATCCCTCCCTTCAGGGGCCGAATCAGGAGCTCTACACCAAGGCGGTCACCGCCTACTGGCAGGAATGGATGTCCAACCCCGCCAAGGTGATGGAGCACCAGATCGAATACTGGTCGAAATCGGTCTCGCATTTCATCGAGGCGCAGAAGGCGCTCGCGCAGGGTAAACTGCAGGCGCCCGAGGATCCCGGTCCCAAGGACAAGCGGTTCGCCAACCCGCTCTGGGACAGCCACCCCTATTTCAACTTCATCAAGCAGCAATACCTCATCAATTCCGAAGCGCTCGAAACCGCGGTCTCGGATATCGAGGACATGGAGCCCAAGGAAAAACGGCGGCTGAAATACTTTGCCCGCCAGATCGTCGACATGATGGCGCCGACGAACTTCCTCTCGACCAACCCCGACGCGCTGCAAAAGGCCATCGAGACCGAGGGCGAGAGCCTGGTCAAAGGCCTCGAGAACCTGATCGAGGATCTCGAGCGCAACGATGGCGAGCTGGTCGTGCGCCTTGCCGATGAAGAGGCGTTCAAGATCGGCGAGAACATCGCGACCGCCGAGGGCGAGGTGATCTACCGCAACCGGATGATGGAGGTCATCCAGTACGCGCCGCAGACCGACCAGGTGAAAGAGACGCCGATCGTCCTCTTCCCGCCCTGGATCAACAAATTTTACATCCTCGACCTGAAAGAGAAGAACAGCTTCATCCGCTGGGTCGTGGACAAGGGCTACACGCTCTTCGTGGTCAGCTGGGTGAACCCGGATGTGGCCTATCGCGATGTCGGGCTCGACACCTATATCGAGGAGGGCTTCCTCAAGGCGATCGAGATCGTCAAGGACGTCACCAAGCAGAAGCGCGTCAATACCATCGGCTACTGCATCGCCGGGACCACCCTGTCACTGACCCTGTCGCTGCTGAAGCAGCGCAAGGACAATTCGATCAAGTCCGCGACCTTCTTCACGACGCTTACCGATTTCTCCGATCAGGGCGAGTTCACGCCCTTCCTCCAGGACGATTTCATCGACGGGATCGAGGAAGAGGTGAACAAGGAGGGGATGCTCAAGAGCTTCATCATGGCGCGGACCTTCTCGTTCCTGCGCTCGAACGACCTGGTCTACGGGCCCGCGATCAAGAGCTACATGATGGGCGAGACGCCCCCGGCCTTCGACCTGCTCTACTGGAACGGCGACGGCGCGAACCTGCCGGGCAAGATGGCGGTGCAGTATCTCCGCGGTCTCTGTCAGGACAACAAGTTCGCCGAGGACGGGATCGAGCTTCTGGGCGAGCGGCTGCACATCAAGGACGTGGACGTGCCGCTCTGCTCGGTCACCTGCGAGACCGACCACATCGCCGCCTGGAAGGACTGCTATCGCGGCTTCCAGAAGATGGGGGCCAAGGACAAGACCTTCATCCTCTCCGAGTCGGGCCATATCGCCGGGATCGTGAACCCGCCTTCCAAGGGCAAATACGGCCATTACGTGAACGACGACGTGAGCCAGGACGCCGACCATTGGCGCGAGCACGCGACCTATCACGACAAGGAAAGCTGGTGGCCGGTCTGGGAGTCCTGGGTCTCCAAGCGCTCCGGCAAGTGGGTCGAGCCGCGCCAGCCCGGCAACAAGACCTACGCCCCGATCTGCCCGGCGCCCGGGCAGTACGTGAAGGTGAAGGCGCGGGAGAAGTTCCCGGACTGACGTCCTCATATTTCCGCAAGAGCGAGTTTTTCTGCGGCGCAGCATTTTCTCTTGAAATGCTGCGCCGCAGCGCGTATTTGGAGGTCATCCAATCACCGGGGTCATTCCGACCCGACAGACTTCAAGAGGACCGACCATGGCCGCCAAGACGCAAGACTTCACCGCTATGATGAAAGACATGATGGGCGCATTCCCGGTGGACACCACCTCGATGGAAGACGCGTTCAAGACCTCCGCGACGCTGAACGAAAAGCTGTCGGCCGTCGCTCTCGACGCCGCAGGCAAGTCGGCCGAGATCTCGACCGCATGGACCCAGGGCACCCTGGCCAAGCTGTCGGACATTACCAAAGCCAAGTCGGAGCCGGCTGACTACGCCAAGGCGATGACCGATTTCGCATCGGCTCAGGCAGAGATGACCGCCGAGCACATGGCCGCTTTCGCCGAGATCGCGAAGAAGGTCCAGATGGACACCGTCGAGCTGATGATGGCAGCAGGCAAGGACTTCTCGGACGACGCAACCGCCGCCGTCAAGAAAGCCACCGCAGACGCCACCGCGACCGCGAAGAAGGCCACCACGGCCGCCGCGAAGTAATCGGCTTCCAAGATATCGCACCTACCACTCCTCCCAAGCGTTGGTGCGACTTGCTGGGGCGGGCAGAAATGCCCGCCCATTTTTGTAAGGTCGGGATGGCGATTGTGCAATTGCAGCATCGGAGCGCCGCTAACCCCCTGCTGAGACCCCGAAATTCCCTAAGTTCCAATAAAAAATAAGAAAAATTAGCGGATTTCTGCGCTGCGCTGCAGCATGTGCCCTTGAAAATGACGCTAGGGCACCCTATATCTTAACCATCAAACGAAACGGAGCGGCCCCGCGGCAATGAGGCTTCGGACGCGCCCTCCGACCCGAACTTTAGATGAAAGGAGGCCTCTCATGGCTATCCAACAACAAGACTTCAACGCGATGATCAAAGACATCATGGGTGCATTCCCCGTCGACACCAAAGCTTTCGATCAGAGCTTCAAGACCTCCGCGACGCTGAACGAGAAACTCTCGAACGTCGCCATCGAAGCCGCCGGTCGTTCGACCGAGCTGAGCTCGAAATGGACGAAGGACACGCTCGCACGCGTTGCCGATCTCTCCAAGGCGAAGGCCGAACCGGCCGATTACGCCAAGGCGATGAGCGACTTCGCAACTTACCAGGCGGAAACCGCCAGCGAGCACATGAATGCTTTCGCCGAGATCGTTAAAAAGGCACAAGCCGATACGGTCGAGCTGATGATGGCTGCAGGCAAGGACTACGGTGACGAGTTCAACGCCAGCATCAAGAAAGCACAGACTGCTGCTAAGAAAACGACCAAGTAACCGGTCGTAGAAGATGCTCCACAAGAGCGCGAAGGGCGGGTGTCAGACACCCGCCCTTTCTCTTTTCGGCATACTCGAAAAAAATGCTGCACTGCAGCATTCTGCCCTTGAAATGCTGCAGTGCAGCATCCACATTGAGTGCATGAACACGGCGGTTCTCCCGATGCAGACCAGACGGAGCCCCGCGCTAGATTGAAACCTACTGATGGACCAAAGGAGGCCTGACATGGCACCCAAGCAACAAGACTTCGCCGCGATGCTCAAAGAGATGATGAGCGCGTTTCCGGTCGACACCAAAGCGTTCGACGACAGCTTCAAGTCCTCCGCGACTCTGAACGAGAAGCTTTCGAACGTGGCCATCGAGGCCGCCGGCCGCTCCACCGAGCTCAGCGCCAAGTGGACCAAGGACATGCTGGCCCGCGCAGCCGAGCTGTCGAAAGCCAAGGCCGAGCCCGCCGACTACGCCAAGGCGATGAGCGATTTCGCGACCTACCAGGCCGAGACCGCCAACGAGCAGATGTCCGCCTTCGCCGAGATCGTGAAGAAAGCGCAGATGGACACGGTCGAGCTGATGATGGCCGCAGGCAAGGAGTTCGGCGACGACTTCAACGCCAACGTCCAGAAGGCGCAGACCGCAGCCAAGAAGACCACGATATAAGTGGAACGTGCCTGCGCGTTCAGCGCGCAGGCCGGGGCTGGCGGGTCAGACCCGCCGCCCCACGCCCCGGTCGGTTGCGGCGGCGACGCCCCTCTAGAATGCGTCGCTCTTTCAGCCGACCCAAGGCCAAGAAAAAATGCTGCAACGCAGCATACACCTCTTGAATTGCTGCAGTGCAGCATTATCTCTAGGGTATCAGATGAAACCGAGACCCCGGCGGACAGGGCGGGCGATCGGGCCGACACACAAGAGACGAAAGGAGGCCAACCATGGCCATTCAGACCCAAGACTTCACCGCGATGCTCAAAGACGCAATGGGCGCATTCCCGGTCGACACCAAGGCATTCGACGAGACCTTCCGCACCAACGCGACCCTCGCCGAGAAGCTGACCGGCGTTGCCGTCGAAGCCGCTGGTCGCTCCACCGAGCTCAGCGCAGCCTGGGCCAAGACTCTCCTCGGCCGCTACGCCGACGTCACCAAGGCGAAGGCAGAGCCCGCAGACTACGCCAAGGCATGGAGCGACTTCGTGACCTTTGGCGCCGAGTCGAGCGCCGAGCACGCCGCCGCATTCGCGGAGATCGCCAAGAAGGCGCAGATGGAAACGGTCGAGCTGATGATGGCAGCCGGCAAAACCTACGGCGACGAGTTCAACGCCGCCGCTCAGAAAGCCGGTGAGACCGCAACCGCGACCGCCAAGAAGGCAACCGCCGCGGCCAAATAACACCCGAGCACAGGGCGGCACCGTTCCCCCCGGACGGATCGCCTGAGCGGAAGCGGGCTCTTCGGAGCCCGCTTTCTTTTTGCGTCCGGGGATTTCGCCAGGGGAAATTTCTCAGATTGCACAATTGGTTTGCACTTTTTCTGCCAGTGCATAATCTTGGCGACAGCCCGTCACTGCATCGAGGATCGCATGGCCGAGACCGAAGCCCCCCTTCTGATCAAGCGCTACGCCAGTCGCCGCCTCTACAACACCGAGACCAGCGACTACGTGACGCTCGAGGATATCGCGGGGTTCATCCGCGAAGGGCGCGACGTCAAGATCGTCGATCTGAAATCCGGCGATGACCTGACGCGGCAATACCTGCTGCAGATCGTCGCCGAACACGAGAGCAAGGGCGAAAGCGTCCTGCCGATCAACGTCTTGACCGATCTCGTGCGAAGCTACACCACGCAGGCGACCTCGATGGTGCCGCAGTTCCTGGCGGCCAGCTTCGAAGCCTTCCGCGACAGCCAGTCGAAATGGGTCGAGAGCATGGGCTCGATGAACCCGATGGCCAAGATGCCCGGCTTCGAGGCGATGCAGGCCCAGCAGGAGGCCTTCCTCAAGGCGATGACCGGCCAGCGCGGCGCGGGAACGACCGCGCCGACGCCCGAAGAGGCCGAGGATCTCGACGCGATCAAGCGCGAGCTCGCCGAGTTGCAGGCCAAGCTCGCGCGCGTCCGGAAGTAACTCGAGATCGACGACAGCGCGGGCGGCCGGGTCAGAGACCCAGCCGGTCGCGCAGCGCGTACCAGCTCATTGCCAAGACCAGAAGCGGCGAGCGCAGGGCGGCACCGCCCGGGAAGGCGGGGATCGGCACGCCGGCCAGCGCATCGAACCCTTCCGCCTGTCCCTGGATCGCCCACGCCATGAGCTGGCCCGCATGGACCGCCGTGCCCACGCCGTGTCCCGAATAGCCCGAGGCCGAGAGCATGTTCGGTGCAGGCCGCGCGAGATAGGGCATGCGCTTCATGGTGATCGCCAGCGTCCCGCCCCAAGCGTAGTCGAGCCGGACATCGGCGAGATGCGGAAAGACCTCGAGCATCGGTTTCGAGACCAGCGCCCGGATGTCCTTGGGGAAGCGATAGCCGTAGCTTTCGCCGCCGCCGAAGAGCAGGCGCTGATCATGGCTCAGGCGGAAATAGTTCACGACGAAGCGCGCATCCGCGACCGCGACGTCGCGCGTCAGAACCTCCGCGGCGCGGTCGCCTAAGGGCTCGGTCGCGACGATGAAATTGTTGATCGGCATGACCCGCGCGGCGACCTGCCGGTCGAGCCCGCCAAGGTAGCCATTGGCGGCGAGGATGACGTGATCGGCCATGACCCGGCCCGCATCGGTCTGCACCATCGCGGGCGCTCCGCGTCCGACATGATGGACCCGCGCGCCTTCATGGATGCGCACGCCCGCGTCCCGCGCCGCCCGCGCCAGCCCCAGCGCGAAGCGCAAGGGATGCAGATGGCCCGCGCCCATATCGAGGATCCCGCCGCGGTAATCGGGCGAGGGGCAGAGCGCGCGGAACGCCTCGGCATCGAGGCTCTCGATCTCGGTGTAGCCGTAGACCCGGTCGAGATGCTCGGCATAGCGTTGCAGATCCGCGACATCGCCCGCAGAGGACGCGGCCCAAGCCACCCCTGGCTTTAGGTAACAGTCGATCCCGTGCCGCGCGATGAGGTCCCGCACCAGCGTCTTGGCGTCTTCGCCCAGATCCCAGAGCCTGCGCGCATGCGCGCGCCCGACCATGCTCTCGAGCGCCTTCTGATCCTGCCGCTGGCCCGATCCGAGCTGCCCGCCATTGCGCCCTGAGGCGCCGAAGCCCACGCGCTGCGCTTCCAGGAGCACCACGTCGAGCCCGGCCTCGGCCAGGTGCAGCGCCGCCGACAGGCCGGTATAGCCGCCGCCGACCACCACCACATCGGCCCGGGTCTCGCCGCGCAAGGGCGGGAAGGGCGGCAGCGGCTCGGCTGTCGCGGCATACCAGCTCTCGGGATAGGCGCCCGGCCGGTCATTTGCGGTGAGGAGATCCATCCCACGCTCCTAGCGCTTCTTCTTTTTGAAAATACGCATCACCCGGCCAGCCACGCCTCAGACGTTCAGCAGGAGATGCTCACGCTCCCACGGGCTGATCACCTGCAGGAACTCCTCGTATTCGGCGCGTTTCACGATGCGCCAGACGCGGGCGAACTCGGGGCTCAGCACCTGCGACAACGCCGTCGCCTCCTCGAACATGTCGAGCGCCTGGCCGAGCACGCGGGGGATGTCGCCATCGCCCTCATAGGCATCGCCCTTGAACTGTTTCGACGGACGACGCTCTTCCATGATCCCGAGATAACCGCAGGCGAGCGAGGCGGCGATGCCGAGATAGGGGTTGCAGTCCATGCCTGCGAGCCGGTTCTCGACCCGGCGGCTTTCCGGGCCCGAGAGCGGGATACGGATGCCGGTGGTGCGGTTGTCGCGCCCCCATTCGAGGTTGATCGGCGCCGCCGAGCCGCGGACGTAGCGGCGGTAGGAATTGACGTAAGGGGCCAGAAGCGACAGCGCGGCGGGGAGGTAGGTCTGGAGCCCGCCGATGAAGTGGAAGAACGCGTCGGTCTCGCCGCCGGCGGGGCCCGAAAAGATCGATTTTCCGGTCTCGATATCGTTGATCGAGTGGTGGATATGCATCGCCGAGCCGGGCTCGTCGGCGATGGGCTTGGCCATGAAGGTGGCGAAGCAATCGTGCCGGAGCGCGGCTTCGCGGATGAGCCGCTTGAAGTAGAAGACCTCGTCGGCCAGTTTGACCGGATCGCCGTGCCGAAGGTTGATCTCGAGCTGACCGGCGCCGCCTTCCTGGGTGATGCCGTCGATCTCGAAGCCCTGCGCCTCGGCGAAATCGTAGATGTCGTCGATTACCGGGCCGAACTCGTCCACCGCGGTCATCGAATAGGCCTGCCGCGCCGCCGCGGGACGACCCGAGCGGCCCATCATCGGCTGGATGTCCTTGGCCGGATCGAGGTTGCGGGCGACGAGGTAGAACTCCATCTCCGGCGCCACGACCGGCTGCCAGCCCTGCTGGTGATAGAGATCGACCACCCGTTTCAGCACGTTCCGGGGCGCATAGGGGATGGCGCGGTTCTTGCGGTCATAAGCGTCGTGGATCACCTGCAGCGTCCAGTCGCCGGTCCAGGGCGCGGCGGTCGCGGTCGACATGTCCGGGTTCAGGATCATGTCGCGCTCGATGAAGCCTTCCTCCTCGTCCGCGGCCTCGCCCCAGTCGCCGGTGATGGTCTGGAAGAAGATCGAATCCGGCAGATGGAAATATTTCTGGCGGGCGAATTTCGACGCGGGCACCGCCTTGCCGCGGGCGATGCCGGGCAGGTCGGAGATGATGCATTCGACCTCGTCGAGCCTGCGCCCCTCGAGGTAATCGGCTGCGGCCTGCGGCAGGCCCTCCATCCAGTCTTCGCTCATGCGGTGATCTTTCCGGTCTTGAAGAAGCGCTCGAACTGGTCGGCAAGCGCCGTCCGGTCGAGCGGGGTGTCGAGACGCGTGCGCGCCTCGTCGAGCTGGTCGTCGGGCACGACGCCGCGGCCGCGGGTGTCGATCAGGCCGCCGATGAAGTCGGAGCCGTATTCGGGATGCGGCTGGACCGAGTAGATCCGGTCGCCATAGAGCAACGCGGCGTTGCGGCAGAAATCCGAGGAGGCGATCACCCGGGCGCCCTCGGGCAGCTCGGTGATCTGGTCCTGGTGCCAGGCGTTGAGCGTCAGCGGGCCCTCGGGGAAATCGTAGGCGACGGGGCCGATGGACCAGCCGTCGGAAAATTTCTCGACCCGTCCGCCAAGGGCCTGCGCGATGATCTGGTGGCCGAAGCAGACCCCGATCAGCGGCCGTCCAGCCGCGTGGATCGCGCGGATCAGGTCCTCGAGCGGCGCGATCCAGGGGTGATCCTCGTAGGCGCCGTGTTTCGAGCCGGTGATGAGCCAGCCGTCGGCGGCCTCGGGTCCCTCGGGAAAGGTGCCGTTGACCACCGCGAAGTTGTCGAAGGTGAACCCGCGCCCCGCGAGAAGCGCCTCGAACATGCCGGGATACTCCCCGAAGCGCGGTTCAAGCTCGGCTGGGGCGAGGCCGGTTTGCAGAATACCGATATGCATGGAACACCGTGAGGGGATCAGACAGGCGAAAGGGTAGGGTCGGGCCGGGCGCGCGGCAAGGCTCAGACGGTATCGAGATAGATCGTCACCTGCTCGGCGGGCTCGAGCTCGGCCATGTAGTGGCGCTCCTGCTTCTTGGTCAGAAGGAGGTTGCGGATCAGCTCGGGCGCGAAGATGCGCGGGATCGTGGAGCTGGCCTCGAAGGCCTCGATCGCCGAGCCCCAATCCGACGGCATGTGGCGCAGGTCGAGCGCGTAGGCGTTGCCGGTGATCGGCTCCGGCGGCTCATGCGCGTCCTCGATCCCGTTCAGCGCGGCGCCGAGGATGGCGGCGAGCATCAGATAGGGGTTCACGTCGCCGCCCGAGACGCGGTGCTCGATCCGGCGCGCTTTGTGGCTGCCCGAGGGGATGCGGATCGCGGCGGTGCGGTTCTCATAGGCCCAGGAGATGCCGGTCGGCGCATGGGCGCCGGGCACCAGCCGGTCGTAGCTGTTCAGATGCGGCGCGAAAATCAGTGCGCTGTCATGCATCGCGTCGAGGCAGCCCGCGACGGCGTGGCGCATGGTGGCGTTGCCGCGCTGGGTGCCGTCGTCGAAGATGTTGTTGCCCTCGGCGTCGAGCACCGAGAAATGCGTATGCATGCCGGAGCCCGCGTAATCCTCGTAGGGTTTGGCCATGAAGGAGGCGGCGAATCCGTGGCGGCGGGCGAGGCCCTTGACCAGGAGCTTAAAGAGCCAGGCGTCGTCGGCGGCGCGGAGCGCGTCGTCGCCATGCATGAGGTTGATCTCGAACTGGCCGAGCCCGGCCTCGGAGATGGCGGTGTCGGCGGGAATGTCCATCGCCTCGCAGGCGTCGTAGAGATCGGTGAAGAAGAGGTCGAACTGGTCGAGAGCGCGGATCGACATGGTCTCGGCGGCCTTGCGGCGCTTGCCGGAGCGGGGGCTAACGGGCACTTCGAGATTGCGGCCCGAATCGTCGATCAGGAAGAACTCGAGCTCGACCGCGACCACCGGCGTCAGACCGCGGGCGCGGTAGCGGTCGAGCACGGCGCGGAGGGCGTGGCGGGGATCGCCGTCATAGGGGCGGCCGTCTTCGTGGAACATCCAGATCGGCAGGAGCGCGGTCGGCGCTTCGAGCCAGGGCATGGGCAGGAAGCCGCGCTCGGTGGGCCGCAGGACGCCGTCGCGGTCGCCGCTTTCAAAGACGAGCGGGCTGTCGTCGATATCCTCGCCCCAGATGTCGAGATTGAGCACCGAGAGCGGGAAGCGCGTGCCGTCCTCGACCACCTTGTCGGCGAAGCGCGAGGGGACGCGCTTGCCGCGGGGCTGTCCGTTCAGGTCCGAGGCGGCGACGCGGATGGTGCGCACCTGCGGATTGCGGCGGAGGTAATCGATCATCGGACGGGAGGACATGGTAGCACCTGCTGGAATTTGATCAAATTACTAGCCCGGCGGCACGGGGGCTGGCAAGGGGGGCGTTGCCCCGGGCGGGACGGGGGCGAAATCCGGTCCGGATTTCGCGCGGATACCGGTTCGGTATCCGGCACGCGTGGGGACCGGGTGCGGACCTTGGAGAGGCGCGCGCTGGCGGGGGCCGGGTCCGAAATCCGCGTCGGATTTCGCGCGGATACCGCATCGGTATCCGGGCCCGCCTAGCGAAGGAGCGTCGGCTTGAAGCTCAGGCGGCGGCGCGTCTCGCGGGGCAGGTGCCGGTTCAGGCGCCGGTTCACCAATCCGAAGAGGCTGATCACCACGAGCGTCAGCACGATGAAATACCCCGCGAGGATCGGGTAGGGCACGAAGGGGTTGAAGGTCTTGTCGGCGAAGTAGTTGGCGTAATAGAGCGCGTCGCCCCTTTGCTGCCAAGCCGGGAAGCCCGAGAAGAACACGAGTGTCGTGGCGTGGAAGAGAAAGATCGCCTCGTTCGTATAGGCGGGCCAGGCGAGACGCAGCATGGTGGGCCAGGTGATCCGTCGGAACCGCGACCAGCCGGAGAGGCCGTAGGCATCCGCCGCCTCGATATCGCCCTTGGGGATCGACAGGAGCGCGCCGTGGAAGATCTCGCCGGAATAGGCGGCGGTGTTCAGGAAGAGCACGATCAGCGCCCCGAGCCAGGCCGCCGAGAACGCGTCGAAGAGCGGCGAGACCTGTTTCAGCGCGAGAAACAGGAAATAGCCGAAGAAGAACTGGATGAAGAGCGGCGAGCCGCGGAAGATGAAGATGAACCAGCGCGACAGACGCCGCGCCACCGGGTTCCGCGACGCCTTGCCGACCGCCACCGCGGTGGCCAGGAAGAAGCCCGTCGCCAGCGCGAGGATGCCGAAATAGATGTTCCAGATCAGCCCCGAGCCGATCAGGACGACCTGCTGGCACAGGGTGAAATTGTCCCGCGGCAGGAGCCTCTCGCCGATGCCGAGCGAACGCAGGCCGTAATCGGCCAGGGTCTCCCAGCAGCTCACGTCGCGGCCTTTCGCTGCGCTTCGCCGCCCGCGGTCGCCTGCCCGAAGGTCAGCCGCGTCATCAGACGGTCGAGGGCGATCTCGGAGACCCGCGTCAGGATCAGGTAGAAGATGAGGAGCGCCAGGAAATACCACATGCGCCAGTCGCCATGCGGGTAATCTGTGAAGCGCGGGGTCTTCGAGCCGCCGAGCTCGCGTGCCCAGTAGACGATGTCCTCGACGCCCAGGAGGAAGAGCAGCGGCGTGGCCTTGACCAGCACCATCCAGAGGTTCGAGAGGCCGGGCAGCGCATAGACCCACATCTGCGGCACCACCACGCGCCAGAAGCTCTGGCGGCGGGTCATGCCGTAGGCCTCGGCGGTCTCGATCTGGGCGCGGGGCACGGCGCGCATGGCGCCGAAGAGGACGTTGGCGGCGAAGGCTCCGAAGACGATGGCGAAGGTCAGGACGGCGAGCGAGAAGCCGTAGGTCTCATGCACCCATTGCGGCGCGCTGTTGAGCGGCAGTTTCGCGGCGTCGCAGACGACGAAATCGCTGCCCTGGCGGATCGGCGCGTCCCAGTCGGGGCACTTGACCTGGTGCCGCATCCACTCGAAGGCCTGGTCGAGCGCGATCACGAAGAAGAGGAAGAAGGCGATGTCCGGCACGCCGCGCACGATGGCGATATAGAGCTGGCCGATCCAGCGCAGGGGCGCGATCCGCGACCGGGCCGCCGAGGCGCCGAGGAACCCCAGCGCCAGTGCGGCGGGTGCCGTGACGGCGAGCAGCAGAAGAACCGTTCCGACCGACCAGTAGAGCGCGATGTGCTTGCCCGTGGTCAGGTAGCACAGCATCCAGGCGAGATCGCCGAGCTGGGACGGGTCGGAGCAATCCAAGGGGAGCGCGTGCCTTCTGGCTGGCCGGGTGTGGCGTATTTGGAAAAAGAAGAAGCCGGGAGCGGGGCGCGCCGCTCCCGGCCTTTGGGATCAGAAGGCGGGGCTGTCTTCGCCCAGATGTTCCTTGATCATCGCGTTCAGCGTGCCGTCATCCTTCATCGACTGGATCGCGGCGTCGAACTTCTCGCGCAGCTCCGGATCGCTTTCGCGGAAGGCCATGCCGATGCCGCCGCCGAGCGGCACGTCATCGCCCACGAAGACGAGCGTGCCGTCCTCGGTGAAGGGGATCAGGAAGTCCTTGTCGGCCAGAACCGCATCGGCCTCGCCCGAGGTCACCGCCGAGACGGTCTCGTCCGGGGAGGGGAACTCCAGGAGCGTCGCGCCGGTCTCGGCGATATGCGCGGCCTGGATCGTGCCGGTCTGGGCGGCGATCACGCCCGCCTCAATATCGGCATCCTCGGATGCGGCGGCATAGGACGAGGGCGAGGGCGGGGTGTAGTTCTGCGAGAAGTCGACGACCTCGTCGCGCTCGTCGGTGATCGACATGCCCGCGATGATGGCGTCGTAGTTGCCGGAGACGAGGTTCGGAATGATCGAATCCCAGTCGTTCGTGACCCATTCGCAGGTCAGCTCGGCCCGCTTGCAGAGCTCGTCTCCCAGAACGCGCTCGAAGCCGGCGACCTCGCCGCTGTCGTCGATGAAGTTATACGGAGGGTAGGCGCCCTCGGTGCCGAGGCGGACCATGGTGCCATGGCTTTCGGCCAGTGCCATCCCGGCGGTGAGCGCCAGAGCGGCGCTGCCCAAGATCAGGTGTTTCATCACAATTCTCCCAATGACGTGCATCCCGGGCCTCTGACGGGCCCTGACGCGACGACGTTACGGCAAACCGCCACAGGAGCAAGGGGGTCGCGGCGTCAGCCGGGGGTGGCAGCGGCGGATTGCCCGCCCGGGAGGCAGGCGTTCAGGCCGCCTGGGTGGCCGAGAGAAAGCCGCGCAGCCGCTCGCTTTCGGGCGCGCCGAAGAGCCGGTCGGGGGCGCCTTCCTCTTCGATCCGGCCCTGGTGCAGGAACACGACATGGCTCGAGACGTCGCGCGCCATCTTCATGTCATGGGTCACGATCAGCATGGTCCGCCCCTCGCGCGCGAGATCGCGGATGACCTTGACCACCTCCTGTTCGAGCTCGGGGTCGAGCGCCGAGGTCGGCTCGTCGAAGAGGAGCGCCTCGGGCTCCATGCAGAGCGCGCGGGCGATCGCGGCGCGCTGCTGCTGGCCGCCGGAGAGCTGCGCGGGGTAGACATCGGCCTTGTCGCCGATCCCGACCTTGGCGAGGTAGCGATGCGCCGCCTCCGCGACCTCCTTGGGGTCGCGCTTCAGTACCGTGACCGGCGCTTCCATGACGTTCTGCAGGATCGTCATGTGGGACCAGAGGTTGAACTGCTGGAACACCATCGAGAGATTGGTGCGGATGCGCAGCACCTGCTTGGCGTCACCTGGGCGGCGCGACAGGCCTTTGCCGGACCAGCGCACCGGCTCGCCCTTGAACAGGATCTCGCCCTCCTGGCTGTCCTCCAGGAGATTGGCGCAGCGCAGGAGCGTCGATTTGCCGGAGCCCGAGGAGCCGATCAGCGACACCACGTCGCCGCGATGGGCGGTGATGTCGACGCCCTTCAGAACCTCCAGCGCGCCGTAGCACTTGTGCAGGTTACGGATCGAAAGGACGGGGGCGTTGTCATCGAGGGTCACGTGGATACCGGGCTCCGAGCTTAGGTCGCGCCATGATGGCGGTCCGGACCCTCGGGCGCAATCCCGCCGCTCAGTCGCGGGCGACGCGCTGGCGCGCGCGGGCGCTGTCCTGGTCCGAGATGCCCAGAAGACTGGCGACGAGCCGCAGGAGCGCATCCTCCTCGGGGTCGCGCTGGCCATCGGCGAGGGCGACCTGCCACAACGCCTCGACCACGCCGATACGGTGCTCGTAGGGCACGGCGTCCTTGATCGCGCGGGTGAAGCGCACCGTGTCGGGGGCCTCCGCCTCGAGCGCCTCGGCCTCCTGCCGCAGCGCGGTCGCGGCGTCGGGCGAGAGCGCGTAGCGCGCGGCCAGCACCTGGTCGATCCGGTCGCGTTCGCCGGGGGCATAATCGTTGTCGGACCGCGCGAGCCGCACCAGAAGAGCCGCCAGCGCGAGCCGGGCGTCGGTGTCGGTCAGGGGGTCGGGGGCGGGCGCGCTCAGGCGACGCAGGAGATCGGCGAACATGGGACAGACATAGAGGCCGCGCCGCCCCGCGCCAAGGGCTGTCGCTCGGAGAGGCGCGGTCAGCGGGTGGGGCTGAGGCGCGCGGTGTCGGGCGCGATGCCGAAGGCGGAGCCGAGCGCGACGTCGGTTTCGGGCTGCGTCTCGGCCAGGGTCGCGGCCAGAGTGCTCAGGAAGGCGCGGCGCTCGGGCTCGGGCACATGCGCGCGGATCAGAGCGCCGTAGACCGCGAGCGCAGGCGCACCGCGCGCCACCCGGTCGCAGGAGCTGCGCATCTCGGCCGCCTCGCGGCGCGTCAGGTCGTAGCGCTCGGCGAGGACCCGGTCGATCGCGCCCGGCGCGGCAAGGCAGGAGCCCGGCTGCGCCTCGGCCACCATCAGCGCCAGGGTCCCGAGCGCCAGGGGCGTGTCGGCCGGATCGAGCCAGGCGACATCGGGCGCATTGAGCCAATAGAGCAGACGTGTGGACATGTCGGATCAGACGCTCCGGCGGGCCGGATCGGTGCGGCGTGGCGGAGGGGCGAGCGGCAGCGTCATCACCTATCGAGAGTGGCGAAGAGGGCGGGTCTTGTCCATCTCTGTCTGTGCAAGGGCGGCAGCCAGCCGCGCGCTCTCTTCGGCGAGGCCAAAGGGCGGGTTCACCGTGAAGAGCCCCGAGCCGGTCATCCCGTGGCCCTCGCGCGCGGGCGGAAAACGGATCTCGGAGCGGTGCGCCTCGGGGAAGGCGCGGGTCAGCGCGTCGAGCATCGGCGCGTGGCGCGCATCGGCGAGGATCGGGTACCAGAGCATCAGGATGCCGACGTTCCAGGCCTTGTGGAGCTTCTGGAAATGGCGCGGGATCGCGGCGTAATCGGCCTTGATCTCGTAGGAGGGATCGCAGAGCAGGAGCCCCCGCCGGGGCGTGGGCGGCACGAGGCTGTGGGCGAGGGCGAACCCGTCTTCGCGGTAGAGCCGCGCGCCCTTGGCCGCCTGTGCGAGCGCCGCGTGCTCGCCGGGGTGCAGCTCGGCCAGGTGCCGCGTGTCGCTGTCGCGCAGGATCGCCTGGGCCACGAGCGGTGAGCCGGGATAGGCGGTCTCGCCCTGCGCGGCGCGGAGCGCGGTGAGCACGCGGCGATAGGGGTGGTCGGAGGGGAAGGCCGCCTCGGCCCGCGCGATGCCCTGCGCCGCCTCGCCGGTCTTTGTCGCTTCGGGCCCTGAGAGATCGTAGAGCCCGCGCCCGGCATGGGTCTCGATATAGCTGAGCGGCTTGTCCTTGCGGGTCAGGTAGTCGAGCGCCCAGGCGAGGAGCCCGTGCTTGTGCACATCCGCGAGGTTTCCGGCGTGATAGGCGTGTTGGTAGGACAGCATAGCGCCTTGATGGACCGGGACGGGGAGCGGCGCAATGGGCGGGTGCGTTGGGCCGGGGCGCTCCGGTGAGCAAGACGACCAAGTGTCACTGTGCCGTCGTCACGCCGACCTGTGGTCCTTCTCACGGGCGCGGAATCAAGGCCGAAGGCCGCCGCGCCAGCGTCATGCCGGAGGCATGCCTCTGGCATGACCCGCCCCCCGGGGCGGCGCTTTGGTGAGGCTTGGTGAGACGGGCGAGGTCGTCCGGATTTGGCCGGGATAAAGCGCGCGGATCGGAGGTTCGGAGCGCCACCACCCGTTCCGATACGCCGTGCAATCTTCTTCCGGGCGCGGAATCAAGGCCGCAGGCCGCCGCGCCAGCGCCGACCCGCCCCCCGGGGCGGCGCTATGGTGAGGCTTGGTGAGACGGGTGAGATCGTCCGGATTTGGCTGGGATAAAGCGCGCGGACCGGAGGTTCGGAGCGCCACCCCGCGGGTCGGCGCAGATTCTATACTGCGCTTAGGTAATGCGAAGAAAGGATACGCAATTACGGCACCCAGACATCTGGATGAGGGTAAAACGTATCTCTGTTCTTTCGGATCTCACTCGAAACAAACATAGTTTTAAGCGCGTTTAAGCAGAGCCAGCTCGCACGGCTGCGCGTCATAAGGGACTTGTCTATTCCGTGAAAAAATATCGGCTCGACAGGAATTTCGTCTAAATCCACCATAAATAACCGTTCTGGAGTTTCGCCGGTGCTCTGAGAGAAAAAAGATATAGCGGAATCTGCTGTCCGATGGCATGCCACAAGTAGGGGGTTCGTGACTTCCCTGTTTCTTTGGTGGGTGTGAAACAGTTTTTCTGAAAAGGCCCTAATAAGAAGCTTTGCGTCAATGTATTTTTCTTTGACCTCGCTGAGCTCCTTTCGCGTCTCCGCTCTCACTCGACTATTGGAGGAGAAGATATCGGTTTCAATGGAGATATTTAGACCGTGAAGGGTTCTTTGGGGCGGCCGTTTCCTTCTTGTCTCGCCCCTCCATTGGTTTTGGTTTTCGTAGCGTAAACTGGTGATCGGAAGGGCTTGATGAAGCGATATATTTCGCAGCGCACAGCAAAGGCGGTAGCAAAGGCTTTCGTCGAATGCCTGTGAGAAGTTTTGTTTTATTGGGTCCCGCAGCCTTTTTCCATCAGGCTCGGAAAATTTTATTCGAAAGCAGAATTCTTCATAGCTACGGAAGGCCGTAAGTAGATTAATGATCGCAGAGTTGATAAGTATTCGGTCTCTGTCCGATCTGATTAGGAAGTTCTCCGCAATTTGAGAGTCGAGTCTGTGATGCAAAGTCGCTTCCAGCAACGTTTTCTCAAACTGAACGTAGGCCTTGGCAAAAACTGAGAAGTAATCCTCCAGCTCGTATAATGTTTCGTAGTCTTTAGAGCATGAGATATACTCGTTGAATTTTTGTTTCGTAATCTCAACTGGTTCGGAAGTGATATTTCCAATGGTAAGTGCTGGTCGCTTCATTCCTCACACCAACCGCGACACCTCTTTCGCCGCCCGGATAAAATCCCTGAACAACGGATGCGGGTCAAAGGGTTTCGACTTCAGCTCCGGGTGGAACTGGACGCCGATGAACCAGGGGTGGTCGGACCATTCGACGATCTCGGGCAGGCGGCCGTCCGGCGACATGCCGGAGAAGCACAGGCCCGCGGCCTCGAGCGCGTCGCGATAGGTGATGTCGACCTCGTAGCGGTGGCGGTGGCGTTCGTCGATCGTCGTCGTGCCGTAGACCTGCGCCACCTTGGAGCCCTCGGTCAGCACCGCGTCATAGGCGCCGAGCCGCATCGTGCCGCCCTTGTCGTCGGCCACCGAGCGGTTGACCTTCTCGTTGCCCTGCACCCATTCCTTGAGGTGATAGACCACCGGCTCGAAGCGCTTCTTGCCGGCCTCGTGGTCGAACTCCTCGGACCCGGCGCGGGTGACGCCGGCGACGTTGCGGGCGGCCTCGATCACCGCCATCTGCATGCCGAGGCAGATGCCGAGATAGGGCACCTTGTGCTCGCGGGCAAACTGCGCGGCGCGGATCTTGCCCTCGGTGCCGCGCTCGCCGAAGCCGCCGGGCACGAGGATGGCGTGGAAGCCGGTGAGATGGGCGGCGGGGTCCTCGCGCTCGAAGATCTCGGCATCGACCCAGTCGACATTGACCTTGACCCGGTTGGCGAGCCCGCCATGGGTCAGCGCCTCGGCGATGGATTTGTAGGCGTCCTCGAGTTGGGTGTATTTGCCGACGATGGCGACGTTGACCTCGCCCTCGGGGTTGTGGATGCGGTCCGACACGTCCTCCCAGCGGGTCAGGTCGGGCCGGGGCGCGGGGCTGATCTGGAACGCGTCGAGCACCGCCTGGTCGAGCCCCTCGCGGTGATAGGCGAGCGGCGCATCGTAGATCGACGACAGGTCCTGCGCCGCGATCACGCTGTCGGGGCGGACATTGCAGAAGAGCGCCAGCTTCTCGCGCTCCTTCTGCGGGATCGGCCCCTCGGAGCGGCAGACGAGGATGTCGGGCGCCAGGCCGATGGAGCGCAGCTCCTTGACCGAGTGCTGGGTCGGCTTGGTCTTGAGCTCGCCGCTGGCCTTGATCCAGGGCAGGAGCGTGAGGTGCATGAAGATGCACTGGCCGCGCGGACGGTCCTGGGAGAACTGGCGGATCGCCTCGAAGAAGGGCAGGCCCTCGATATCGCCGACGGTGCCGCCGATCTCGCAAAGCATGAAATCGACCTCGTCCTCGCCGATGGCGATGAAGTCCTTGATCTCGTTGGTGACGTGCGGGATCACCTGGATGGTCTTGCCGAGGTAATCGCCGCGGCGCTCCTTCTCCAGCACGTTGGTGTAGATGCGCCCCGAGGAGATCGAGTCGGTCTTGCGGGCGGGCACGCCGGTGAAGCGCTCGTAATGGCCGAGGTCGAGATCGGTCTCCGCGCCGTCATCTGTGACGAAGACCTCGCCATGCTCGAAGGGCGACATCGTGCCGGGATCGACGTTGAGATAGGGATCGAGCTTGCGGAGCCGGACCGAGAAGCCGCGCGCCTGGAGAAGCGCCCCCAGCGCCGCGGACGCAAGACCTTTGCCGAGAGACGAGACCACGCCGCCGGTGATGAAAATGAAACGTGCCATGTCGGGCGTTGCTCCCCGTGATTTCTCTGCTCGAATGGGCCGGAGACCGACCCGATCTGATGCATCTGCGCCGCTCGAAAAACGCAGCACCACGGGATCTCAGCTATAGGAGATTCGCAGCCGCCTGTCCATGAAGAACGCAAGATGTCGAGGCGCGAAAGAAACGCGCCTCAAGGGATGGTGGATTGGCGGATCAGTCCGCGCGCGGAACCAGCGGCGCGTCGCCCGAGCCGCTGTCGGAAGAGGGCGGCGGCAGGAGCCCGTCGGTTTCGAGATCGGGCAGGGCGGGCGCGGTGGCGTCTTCTGCCGGGGTCTCGGTGCTGCCCGATCCGATCCGGTCGATGACCGAGCCGCCCGCATTGTCCGCAGCGGCGAGGACCGTCAGCGTGATCGAGGTGGCGATGAAACAGGCGGCAAGCCCCCAGGTCACCTTGCCGAGCGCGGTGCCCGCCGAGCGCGCCGAGAACGCGCCGCCACCGCCGCCCATGCCAAGCCCGCCGCCCTCGGAGCGCTGCATCAGCACGACGCCGATCAGCGAGAGCGCGAGAAGAAGATGGACGACGAGGATGACGTTCTGCATGGGGTACGGGCGCCTGCGTGTTCGGTATCGCGCGCTATGTAGGGAAAAGCGCTCCGGGCTGCAAGCAGGCCGCGACGACAGGCGGATCGTGCCGCGTCTTTGTGAATGGCGCGGTGCCGCGTTCGGGATTAAGGATTGCGGGAGACTCGGTTTTGGGTGTGCGAGGTAAGCGGCATGACGAGGGTGACACTGGTGACGGGCGCGGCCCTTTGCGCGCTTCTGGCGGCATGCAGCAGCGGCGGTGGCGGAGGCGGGTCGGACCTGCCGCGCCAGGTGGCGCTTCTCGAGCGCTTCGTGGACGAGGTCGACAAAGTGCGCGCGCCCGAGCCCGACGAGCTGACGGGATCGGTCGAGATGGCGGGCCTCATGGGGCTCGATATCCGCGAGAACAGCTCGGTTCCGGCGGATGAGGATCGCGTGATCCTTGGCGACGCACGCATGACCTTCGATTTCGACCGCTCGAGCGTGTCGGGCCGGGCAGGGAACTTCAGCGAGTTCGGCGGCCCCTATGATGCCGACACGCCCGAGGATGTCCGCCTGATCGGCACCTATTCCGGCCAGCTTCGTGTCACCGAAAGCGATATCACCGACTAGTTCTTCGAGGCCCGCTTCGAGGGTATCCTCTCGGGCGAGCGCGATTTCGGACGCGGCGAGGAAAGCTTCATCGCCGCCGTGACCGCGGATGCGGATGGTGCGGTCGGTGTTCAGGAGGACAGCGGGCGGCTCTTCGCGGGCTCCGATCTATCGGCCGAGATCGACTTCTCCACCGAGCGCAGCGGCGATTTCCGCGAGAGCATCGCGCCGGATGACGGCTTCCTGATCCTCGCCGAATAACCGGCGCGCGGCGTTTTTTCCGGTTTCGTCACCGGCGCGGCCCCGATAAGACGGCGGCGTCTGAAGCGCTGTTGCGGAGAAGAGCATGGCCAACGTGGTTGTCGTGGGCGCCCAGTGGGGCGACGAGGGCAAGGGCAAGATCGTCGACTGGCTGTCGGAACGGGCGGATGTCGTCGCCCGCTTCCAGGGCGGGCACAATGCCGGCCACACGCTGGTCATCGACGGCACGGTCTACAAGCTGCACGCGCTGCCGTCGGGCGTGGTGCGTGGCGGCAAGCTGTCGGTCATCGGCAACGGCGTCGTGCTCGATCCCTGGCATCTCCTGAAGGAGATCGACACGATCCGCGCGCAAGGCGTCGAGATCACCCCCGAGACGCTGATGATCGCCGAGAACACGCCGCTGATCCTGCCGTTCCACGGCGAGCTCGACCGCGCCCGCGAGGCCCAGAACGCGGTGGCCAAGATCGGCACCACCGGTCGCGGCATCGGCCCGGCCTATGAGGACAAGGTCGGCCGCCGGGTCATCCGGGTCGCCGATCTCGGCGATGACGCGACGCTCGAGCTGCGCGTCGACCGCGCGCTCGTCCACCACAATGCTTTGCGCGCAGGTCTGGGGCTGGAGGCCATCGACCGCGACGCGCTGATCGCCTCACTGCGCGAGATTGCGCCCGAGATCCTGCGCTATGCCGCGCCGGTCTGGAAGGTGCTGCAGGACGCGCGGCGGCAGGGGCGGCGCATCCTCTTCGAGGGCGCGCAGGGCTCGCTCCTCGATATCGATTTCGGCACCTATCCTTACGTGACCTCGTCGAACGTGATCTCCGGCCAGGCCGCCACCGGCACCGGGGTCGGCCCCGGCGCGATCGGGTTCGTCCTCGGCATCGTCAAGGCCTACACCACCCGCGTCGGTGAAGGCCCGTTCCCGACCGAGCTTCTCGACGAGGATGGCGACCGGCTCGGCACGCGCGGGCACGAGTTCGGCACCACCACCGGCCGCAAGCGCCGCTGCGGCTGGTTCGACGCCTGCCTCGTGCGCCAGACCTGTGCGACCTCGGGCGTGAACGGCATCGCTCTGACCAAGCTCGACGTGCTCGACGGGTTCGAGACGCTGAAGATCTGCGTGGGCTACGAGCTCGACGGTCAGCGGCTGGACTTCCTGCCGACCGCCGCCGACGCGCAGGCCCGTTGCCGTCCGATCTACGAGGAGATGCCCGGCTGGTCGGCCTCGACCGAGGGCGCGCGGAGCTGGGCGGATCTGCCGGCCGAGGCGATCAAGTATGTCCGCCGGGTCGAAGAGCTGATCGAGTGCCCGGTGGCGATGCTGTCGACCTCGCCCGAGCGCGAGGACACGATCCTGGTCACCGACCCGTTCACCCGCTGATGGCGCTGTCTTGGAAAGCCCGGCGGCGGCTGTCGCTTCTGGTGCTGCTGGTGGCGCTGCCGCTCTATGTCGTGGTCGCGATCAGCGTGGTGGCGCTCTTTGACCGGCCGCCGATCCTTCTGGAACTGGCGATCTATGTCGGGCTCGGCATCCTCTGGACCTTTCCGCTGAAGCCGATCTTCAAGGGCATCGGTCAGCCCGATCCCGAGGCCCGCGACGGCACCGAGGACTAAGACATTTTTAGTTAAAAATGTCGCGCCGCCCGCGAGCAGTCGGGCGGCGCGATCTTGTCCGGTGCTCCCTCAAGCGCGGGGTCGAGATTTTTAGATAAAAATCTCGACCATCCGGCGCGGGACGACCGGATTATCCGGCGGCGCGGTCGGTCGGGCGGTAACGGATCCGCTCCGACGCGGTGAACCGGCCACCGTCGATCTTGGCGATCTTCCCCTCGCGGAGGAGCTGGCCGAAGCTGCGCAGGCGATCCTCGCGCGAGGATTCCTCTTCCTCGACCTCACGCACCTTGTTCATGAGCTGAGGCCGCGAGAACTGCGGCACCTTCTCGACGAAAGCCATGTAGGCGGCGGCCGCTTCGAGCAGTTCCGGCAGATCCGTCGCGCCCATGCGCTCGGCGTATTCGGCAAAGCCGGTCGCCTCGGGGGCCGCGGCGGTCGCGACGGGCTCAGGCGCGCGCTGCGGCCGGATCGGGCGCACGGGCGCTGC